>JBCDFY010000368.1:0-5486 GCA_039176995.1 Bacteroidota bacterium | reverse complement strand
ACCCCTGACCCCTCGCGTATAAAAAGTATAGTTTTTCCAAATGTCTTCTAAGGTGATACTTTGTTGTGCTTGTGTTGCACCAAAAACCCCACTGATGATTAGGGCAATTAAAAAAAATTGCTTCATGTTTATTAATGTATTGTTATTATGTTCTTTTGTTATCTATTTTTTCTTATTCAGGTACTGCTTGAGAAGTGATTTGATATAATTCGGCAAGGCGACTGCTCCTTTTTCCGCTTCTGAGTTCAATGCTTCAAAAAATTCCACTTCCTTTCCCTGCCATACTATCTCAAGCCTTCTGATCTTTTTTAGTGCAATGTGGTCGTAATTTTCTGGTTTCCCCCAGTAGCACTTCAAGCATATTTCAATGTCCTTTGCTGATGTCCAATTTTCACAACTTTCACAAGACCAAGACTTTGCCCTGTTGCAAGAGATACAAAGTAGCATATAATCTTTTTCGTCTTGTTGAAAATTATTTTCGTCACCACTAATTTCATAAGGTACTCTATGATCAACTTGCAAATACCTTATTTCAAACTTACCATCACAGATGTAGCATTTACCACTATTAGCATTGTATAGATTTTGCTTAAATTGCTTGGAAAATATTTGCCTACCCTTTAGCCTATCTTTTCTAATTTTTGTTAAATCACCAAATCTATATGCCGCGATTGATTTATCTTCTGTCGACTTCACCCTAAATGTTTCAAGTGGGATTCCAGCTTCTCTCACATCTCGCGCTGCTCTAGGAGGGTGATTGTATCCGTAAGTCTTTTCAATTTCTTCTGTCGAAATATGTCCATGTTTTAAAATGTGATCAATAACTATCTTCGCCCGCTTGTTTGTGATAGACTTAATTAAGTCTAAAAATTCTTCAGGATACTCTTTTTTAGCCATAACAATCAAAAAGCGTTGGTGCTGCAATCAGCTTTGGATTTAGTATCTCTTCAATAGATATTCTTTTCGCTAAGCATTCAGAAATGTACAAGGATTCAAAGGTATTTTGCTTTCTGTTGTGTAGCGTCGCGGTAGAAGACCGTCCCGCATCAATTTCTACTTTAGTTAGATTCAATTCTTCTGGTAGGGGTTGCCCAAACACCTTATCCCCTGTTCTTCCGTCATAACTAAGGATGAAAGGTATTTCTTTCCCGTTCAGTTGAAATAGAAAGGTGATAAAATTTTCATATTTCACATCCCTGAAGTATCGAAATCCTCCCTTTTTTCCTGTGCCTTGATAAGGTGGATCTAAATAAACCAAGTCATCTTCTTTCAAATCGTCGAGCAAATCTTCATAATGCAAGGAAGTTAACTTGGATTTTTCATGGAGTAGCTGAGAAACCCTCAATATGTCACTTTTCATATTTTCAGGTCTTCTACCTTTCCTTCTCTTGTCAGGACTTTGATTAAATACTCCGTTTGAATTGTAGCGGACGGCTGCTTTTACGCATTTAGCTAGGAGAAATAAGAGATATTCAGCTTGTTGTGTTTCATTAAATAGTTGTCTTATTTCATAGTAATATTCTTCTTCTCTTCCCATTTGACCTAGCCAAATGTCCCGATACTGTTCAGCTAAGAGTTCGGAATTATTGATGATCTTTTCCCATAAATGGATAAGAGGTTCGTTAATATCATTGATCCAAAATGCTTCTGCTTTAGTATGGTAAGCTGATGCAATAGACATGGCTGCTGAACCTGCAAATGGTTCAACAAGTCTATCTACATTGTTTGGGAAGAATCTTAGGATTTGCTTCGCAAGATTTCTTTTGCTTCCCTGATATGGTATTGGATGAGGAATCTTCATTTCTTAATTTATTTGTGTGAGTAGGTTTTTCTGTATTCAAAAATAGCCAATAACTAAGTCAATTCTAAAACTTGATAACCCCACGCCCCCAAAAGCACTGTCTGCGAATTGCTCATTTCCAAAGATTTGGCTTTGAACACGTCGGAATAAATACCTTCGCAATTTTCGCAATTCAGGGTGACAGTTTGTGCTTCTGCACTCAGGTTCAGGATGACGATAACGCGATCTTCCCCTTTTTCTCGATAAAACGCATACACATTTTTATCGTTGTCCGTAGGAATGCGTTGTGCACTTGCTCCTGCCGAACCGTTAGCGAGTGCCATATTGCGGTGTTTGAGGTCTAGTAAGCTTTTGTAAAATGCTTCGTGTGGCACATCCGACCACAGTATGCTGTCTTTTTCAAAAAATTCCAAGCGTTTGCGTAGTCCCTGTTCCTGTCCACTGTACAGCAATGGCATACCATCGAAGGTGAACGCCAATACTGCTAAGGCTTGCGCCGCTTCTCCCATCCGTTCCTCTATCGTACCCGCCCACGAATTTTCGTCGTGATTGGTGATGAACTGCATATTATAGCCTTGCTTAAATTTAGCTTGATGCTCGCTTTGCCATTGGTCAATGGAAGCTAAGCTGTCTTTTCCTTGCGCAATAGCATTCATTAAATGATGAAAAGACCAAGCGTAGGACATCGTAAAAGGCGTATCCATATTCCTGAGGTCTGCTTCTTCCGCTTCTGCTAGTAGAAAAATGTCGGACTTGACAGTTCGTAGCTTAGTGATCGCATCCGACCAAAAATCTTTGGGTACTAAGTAGGCAACATCCATTCGGAATCCATCGACTCCAATTTTTTCTACCCAATGCAACAAATCCGCCATCATTGCCGCCCGCATCTCTGGATTGTCATAGTTGAGATCTGCCACATCTGACCAGCCGTGTGATTCGCCCGTTTCATCATTCAGCGGATCAGTGATGGCACCATCTTTTTGTGTGTAGTAATCTGGATGATCCTTAATCCAATGATGATCCCAGCCCGTGTGATTGGGCACCCAATCTAAGATGATCTTCATATCCAGTTCATGGGCTGCTGCTAGAAGTTCTTTAAAATCGTCTAGCGTCCCAAATGCTGGATTGATTTTTCTAAAATCGGAGACGGCGTAGTAGCTACCCAGCGTACCCTTCTTTTTAGTATCACTAATTGGGAAAATGGGCATCATCCACAGTATATCAACGCCCATATCATGCAAACGTTGTAGGTGTCCTTCGTGAAAAGCTTTTATCGTCCCTTCTGGTGTGTATTGCCTAATATTGACTTCATAAATATTGGCGTTCGTTGCCCAATTGGGTTCGTAAGCTGGAAGTTTTGACTCCATAGGCTGTGGTTCCTCTTTTTCTAGTCCTTGACATGCTACTATCGGGAGTAAGGCGATGAAAAGCATCCATAATTGGTGATAAGTTTTCATATTATGCTTCGGATTGTGTGTATGTGTGTGTCTTACAGGAGTGTATAAAGTCTAATCTTTCTTGAATACAGATTTGACCAATCAAGCGGATTTTGCGTGGTCGTTTGCTATGCTTTCGTGTTTCTGTGTAGTGAGCGTAACAAATTTACTTTTTTTTTCAGAATTTTTGTGCTTAAGCTTGACAAATTGAAAAAACTCATCTAATTTTGTTGATATATCAATAATTGATAAATGAAAGAAGTCGATAAAAGTCTAGATGATATTTATCTGTTCCACTTGGATAAGACCTACAAGCAGTATAAAAAGTTCAAGAAAGACTTTTTTAAAAACCTCGACTTAGATTTGACAAGCGACCAGTGGATAGTATTGAAACGCATCAGCGAAAAAGAGGGCATCAATCAGAAAGACCTAGCAGATAGCACCTTTAAAGAGCCTGCTTCGGTAACTCGTATTTTAGATATTTTAAGTCGAAAAGGCTATATCGAAAGACGAGGAACACTACAAGATCGCAGGGTTTTTGAGCTTTTCCTGACCGAAGCGGGCAAAGCAGTGGTAGATAAAGTCATACCAGCGGCTTTGGCAGGACGTGCCAAAGGCATCGAGGGATTTTCAGCAGCAGAAGTGCAGCAATTGATTGATCTATTGGATAGATTACATCATAATTTTAGTTCAGATACAGAATAGAACACCTATTTTTTTATACATTTAATTGATGTATCAATAATTATTAAATCAACAATATTAGTTTATTATTAGCAAGCATATTACTTAGCATCGTGACAACTATGTTTTCGGTTCAAACTGAAAAATCAAAGATTGAAAAAAACGGCATGTCCGTTGAATGGTATCACAAAGCAGATCGAGTCTATTTTGAAGTGCAAGCACCCACCGATGGTTGGGTAGCGATAGGCTTCAACAACAAGGATCGGCTAACTGGAAACAACCTTATTATGGGTGCGGTGAAGGATGACAAAGTGGAGATGACCGACGGTTACATTGTAGGTGTTGGCAACCATCAGGTGATGGAGAAAATCGGTGGCAGCAATCAACTCCAAGATATTGAGGGTAGGGAATCAATGGGAAAAACGACCGTAGCTTTCTCGCTTCCTGTAAAAGCGGCAGACCAATTCCACTTTGACCTCGATCAAGGCAAAACCTATTTCCTACTGATAGCCTATTCGAGAGCTGATGACTTCGAGCATCATTCCACTATGCGTACCTCCGTGAGCATTAATTTATAAGTCATAACTATACTTAAAGCAGCCAAAACAGTTCATTCTTAAATTACAATATCATCTATTATGAAAATTCTTCTTTTTTTATTTGCTACATTAGCAACCATAAACACCAACTCAGAACTACCACCAAACAATGACCAAACAGCAGCAGTAATCGAAGCGGTGCAAACATTTGCGGCTAGTGCCGATCAACGTAACATTGAGCAGATGGATGTCATTATGCACAGTAATTTTCGTGCTATTGTCAATCGTTTATTCGGTAGCGAAGAAGTATCTATCATGGACAAAGCTTTATATTTAGACCTGTTGGCGCAAGGAAAAATTGGTGGAGATGAGCGTGAAGTAACGATTGTATCCATTCACTTTGAAGGTCATAATGCACTCGTTAAAGCTACGTTGGAAGGAAAAAAGCTGCGTTTTACTACTTTCATGCAACTGGTTCAAGCGTCCTCTGGTGCTTGGAAAGTGATTAGTGATATGCCGAACATTGAGGAAAAGTAGAGCTGCTCATAAGTGTTTTACAGGGATAGTGTAATTGCAAATAATTACGCTATCCCTTTCTATTTTTTTACACCAATCTCAACGATTTCATTAGTTTTGCACCTGCTCCCAAAAAAGCTCAGTATTAAAGTAAATAGCCCTACTACAAAACAGTGGTGTACAAAGTTTTAAGCAACGCTTGAAATAAATCTTGGTGAAGCCTCCTGAAATTGCGCAACAGGTATGCACAGAGACTTTTTATGGACGGTAACACAAATTTCCAGTTATTTTTTCCTAAGAAAAATAACTGGAAATTTGTGTTCCCGTCCGAAGAGACTTACTGAGCATACTTGTTGCGCGATTTCCTTACATTGACTCAGGCTATTTTCTGTTGAAAAAATGAGACCTCGAATGAGGAATTGAGACCAAACATGCTCTTAAAAAACGCAGAACAATTCGCTATGAAAACATTGCGTGCTAAACTGAGAAAGTCAATTAATGCACTACCTT
>JBCDFY010000367.1:0-5497 GCA_039176995.1 Bacteroidota bacterium | reverse complement strand
TAGAGCCTGTGCAAAAGAAAATCATACAATTGATGGGCTTTGACCTTGATTTGTATCCCAATTTAGTCCGTAAAATCCAAATGTTTTTTTCTGTTTTTCATTTGAGCGAAACTTGAGTTGGAAGGATTACTGTAATATCAATATTCATTTACCAACATTATCGTCATTACCCTAGTTGTTTTTTCAGGGTCGGCAGCATCTTTACTGTGTTCACGCATAGTTGAATCGTAATAATCTATCTTCCAAAACACTTTTTCATTTTTGTACTGCACTTCGCCAAAATCATGCTTTTCATGAGGGTCGTTATCAGCTGAAAAATCGTTGAAGGCTTTAATCAATCCAAAAATATGAATTTGATCCTCTCTCGGTAAAGTGGAAAATCCTTTAGTCAGAAAAATGTGTCCTACTAAGAGATTGAAAGTTTGCCGCAGTTCATCGTTTAGCTGCGCAATACGCTTGCTTCTGTCCATTACAATCTCCTCTCTTTGGGGGTTCTGGTATAAGATTAGTTAGGCATTAACACCATTCTATCTTCATCCCTCTGCGTATTAAATACTTCTTCTAATCCTTCATCAAAACAGTCTAGCTTTCCCTCATAGATGACAACTTGATTTTCACCATTGAGGTCGAGTAGTTGTTCCTCTCTGGCATATTCAACCGCCTTACTTCTGGAAGAAAACACACCTTGCAAATCATAAGAATTTTTAGACAACCACACATCCGCAGTAAATAGGGTGTAAACTCGTCCATTAAATTCTGCATTTAGCGTGTGTTCTTGTTCATCATTTTTGGCTAGGTCAGGCATTTTATTTTTCCTTTTGTTAGAGGGTGAAAGTTGATTTAGAAAAGTTTGAACTGTCTCAAATCCGCTTCATAGGCTTTCCATTCCTTGCTCTGTGCTTCATGTTCTAGCCATGCTTCTACAAAATCAATAGGTGTTTCGTAGGCTTCAATATCGGCTGCTTCTGTGAAGTGTGAACGATAGCCTGTTTCTGTTATAGGTAAGGGTTTCTTATTTTCGCTCTGGATAGCTAAATGCGCTAAACGATAGTTTCCAAAACTCCCATGGTTAGGTTTATAAGTAACTTTTAAATTAATCCCTCGCCATACCATACTTAAATTTTGTACTTCAGTTTCTGTTGTCATTTTCGGTTTTCCTTCCCACATAAAAGTAGGGTAGGGCGGGATAGCCCTACTCTCTTATTTTTAGTATTCGCTTGGTAATAAAAGCGTTTTGTCAATGAACCATAATCTAAATTCCTGGATAGGAAAATCTGTAAAGTTCAATTCAAAACGAGCCACTTGTTCTAAGTTTCCATCCTCTACACGAATAACGGCACTTTTATCTTCTTTTACCTTGATGATCCATGCTTGAAAAGGCTCTTTTTGTATCGCTCTGTCTTCTTCCTGCTTCGCAAAGATATAATCAAGTAGCCAGTAGGCACTTCCTTTTTCTGCAAGGTATTGAACACCTTCGGTATAGATGTACTTTCTGAATAATGGATGGCGATAGAAGCTTTCACTGCCTGTGAATAGCGCAAGTTCTTGTTTTAAGTTTTTCATTGGTTTTTCCTTTCAGTTAGGTTTGGGTTGCATTGCTTGCTTGCAACCTTGGTCTCGCCGAGAGCGGGGGTAGCAAAAGCCAGTAGAGGGGGATCACCCGAACTGCACAAATGAAGCGATAGCGGAATGCGGAAGTTTGGGGACACTGCTTGCTTTTGATGGGGGCAGCGCCCCAGGGCTGGTCAGTTCTAAAAAAGTCTAATGCGTTTTTCCAAAAAAGAGAAAAAGTTATTTGAAATTGTGGTCAAAAGTTAGATCGATGAGTTTATATGAATGTTTTGAGCAAGTAGAAGATCCAAGGGATGCATCTGGTTTGCGTAATAAATTACCAGCTTTATTGTGTATGATAACGATGAGTTACCTAAGTGGTAATAAGGGTTATCGAGCCACAGCCATATTCATGAAAGGCAATAAGCCAGAATTCATGGAGATGTTTGATTTAAAACATCCACCATTGGGAAAGACTCAACTTCGTACTGTCCTACAGCGACTTGATTTTACTTCTGTAAACACCGCTTTTTATAATTGGATGAAGACCTTTGTGCCTATAGAACAAGGGGAATGGTTAAGTGGAGATGGAAAAGCACTAGGAAGTACACTCACAGATGCTCATGGTAATGCACAAGAATATGAACTAATGGTGAGGTTATTTCGTCAAAAGTTAGGACTCGTTACCCATTGCGCTACGACCAAGAGTAAATCAAGCGAATTAAAAGCAATGCAGGCTTTATTGAGTGAACTTGAACTCAAAGGGATTATTATTATTACCCTTGATGCCTTACATTGCCAAAAAAAACGGTAAAAACAATCTTAGATTCTGGTAATAGCTATTTGATTGAAGTAAAAGGTAATCAAAAAGGATTGTTACAACAAATCAAAGAGGAAGTTGCTAGTAATATGCCGATAGACACTTATTTGAGTAGCGAAAAAAATAGAGGTAGACAAGAAAACAGATATCATGAAATCTATGAAATGAATCAAACCCTAGCCGATGGGTGGCAAAGTATTCAAAGAATTATTTATGTTCATCGTTATGGTCATCGACCTGACAAGCAAAGTGATGAAGGACAATATGATGAGCAACATTATTATATATCGAATTATACCTTTAAGTGTGCTAAAACAGTAGCACTTGGCATCAGACAACATTGGGGAATTGAAAATAAAATTCACCATGTCAAGGATACTTTTTGGGCATTTTTGCATATCCCGACGAAAAGGTAAAATAGGAAACATCTTGTTATAAAAAGGGAGTTAAATTTCTACTTTATGAACCATTTCCTTGATATTGAAGAGGAGCTTTCCGATCTTGAAGGTATATCGCCCATGAATATGAATGTGCTGCCAAGCAATGGGTGAAACTTTCTTAATCAGCTCTACTTGGGTGAGTTTATTTTGATCTTTGTAGTGCTTCAATAATTCAGAAAGCAGCCATGTATTATAATAGATGGTAGCATTAGCAAGTAAGCGATTGCACTCGCTCCAAATTTTCTGTTCCATGACTGTATGGACTTTGAATTTTCCACCATTGGCATGAAAATAATGCTTCCGTAGTTTATTGATATGTTCTCCTCTATTCAAAGAAGTTTGTATCTGTTTTTGAAATTTGGGGTCATCAATATAACTAAGCTTGTGATAGGTCTCCACGATAGCATTGTACTCGACGATGGCTTTTCTAACAGCATTGTTGCGTTTGAAAGAGGAGAGTTTCTTGATGATAGTACTTTGAGTCGTGTGTTTTTGGGCAAGTGAAACGATGATTCTTTGAAAACTGTCCCATTCTTGTTCAATCAAATCTTCTTTGAATTTTCTGATGGGCTTGATGACATAATCTTGGTATAAGCTTGGAGCTTGAAAACTGTAAATGGTTTTGACCTTAGAAGAGATGTCCTTGTATCGAGGAGCAAAACGATAGCCAAACATATCCAATATCGCGAAATTGACCTGATTGATACCGTGTGAGTCGGTAGAATGAATATCTGGTTTGATACGAGTGTCATTATTGTACAGTAAATCGAAAACATAATGACTTTCATGTTCATTTGCACCGATAATTTGAGCGTTGATTGGGATGTAATCTGCTACTGTAGTGAGCGAAGAAATACCTTTTGCTAATCCAAAATACTTGGGAGAGTAACGCGAATTGATCGTTGGAATTTGGGTATAGTACTTTTGACCATCGCTACTGGAGTGTACAACATCAGGCTCTAGCTTATAGTGCTGGTACATGGGCAGAGTTATGGTCTGATTGACAATTTTGCTATTGGCTTGTTGGAGTGTTTCTAGATAAATCAAGCTGTTAGCAGTAGTAGCTAGCTCTTGATAAGACATGTCTGATATACTTGCCATTTGTCCAATACCATAGTTTGTTCCAAAGGCAACCAAGCAGGCAATGAGCTTGTGTTTATCTACCTTTCGGCTTACATTGCTTGGGAATAAATGGGTAAAAGCACTCAAAAAATCGGTGTGTTCATCTACCAACTGAAGCAAAGAGGCGATATCAATTGGAGTGAATTGCTGATAAATATCATGGTTGAGTGGATTGCTTGTTTGGGTATAGACTAGATGCCACTTAGTACTGCCATCTTTATGCTTGCCGTCCAGTTGGACAGAAGGATTCAGTCCTCTTTGAATACGGTCATTGACTCGTTTGTAAAGTGGCTCTATCAATGCTTTCCATTGCTCTAGTATCTGACCAACCGATTTATTCAACTTGGGTAAGTCAACGGACTTAATAATATTGACCTTAGTGGTATTCCATGCTTTGCTATCAATCAAATCTTGCTCAAAGCTGCGATTTTTAAAACTATCAGAAACAAATATATCGCCTGACTCTATCTTATTTCTGAGTATCTGATAGAGTGCCATTTCATACTTTGGTAGATCAATAAGCCCTTGTTCGTCCAGAATTAATTTCTTCTGCTTCTTGGATAGAAACGCAATAGGAAACTCATCTTGTGCTAATTTGCTAAATGATTTTCCTGCTTGAACTTGCTGATTCATAAAAGAAATCGCTGCTACAATGGCATCGCATTTAGCTGCATTATTCAACTCAAAATGAATAGCAATTGGGCGTAAGTAAAGGCTAATTAAGCGTTTACGTTTTTTGTAAAATGCTCCAATAAGTTGCTTTTTATCGGGCTTATTTTTTTCGATTAAATCTGTTACTAAATCTATTTCTTTATGGCTCAAAATTGCAAAAGCCATCTTTCTGACTTTGCCAAAAGGTAATTCATCACTCAGGCTTTGATTGTTCAATAATCCCAATACTCGTGGTACTTTGGATAAAGAACTATTAGCCTGAAATTGGTGATGATTAATGCTTTGTGTGGCAAACTCTACTGCGGACTGCTCTAAGCCTAAAACATTATACTTTAATGCTTCGACCAGTATGTCATTGATAAAACGATAGCGATTGTAGGCAAAACACAACAAATACACATAACGTATCCTGCTCTTTAATTGCTGCAGTCGAAAAGGGGTATGATCCTGAGCAAGCTGACCGTAATATCTTATGTTTTCATTTGAAATACCCATTTGGTCGTAGAGTCGCAAAACAATTTTATAAATCTGCTTTAGTTGAGCAGCATATTTGAGTTGTGCGCGAATTTGATAGTACTGAAAACTGGAAGGTTCTTTTTGAAGTTGGGTAAAGAGGTACATTCCCTCCTCTGGTTTTTCTAATAAAGCGTCCAGTAATGCTCGTTCTGCTTTGCTCAATTCATTAGCAATAATTTGTTCTAGTCGATGCTGTTCTGCTCGAAGAATTGGGCTAATAATTTGTCGCTGTAAGAAACTGTAAGCAGGAAGAATGATTCTATGATTATGAAAGTAGTGGAGCAATGAGCGAAACAAATAAACAGAATGATTATGGCGTTTAGCAAATACTGCTGCTTGTTCTAGAATGGTAGCGAACAAATAAGTTTCAAAAAAT
>JBCDFY010000366.1:0-5523 GCA_039176995.1 Bacteroidota bacterium | reverse complement strand
TATCTCTCTCTTCGAAGATCAACAGAAAAAATTCTTTTTCCTGTTGATTTTCAAAGGTTTCTATTAGCTTTTACACGACTAACTCCTCTTCCTCTTGAAGCACTTCAAGACTACTGTAAACTCTCTTGAGCAAGCCAATAAGCTGCTCTATTTCTTCTTCGGAAAGGTTCGATTGCATTTTGGTCAAGGATTCATAAATAATCGGTAAGGTTTGCTGGTAAACCGTTTTGCCTTTTGGCGTCAGGTAGATTCTATTGATTCTTTTGTCTAGTTCATCTGAAATGCGCACGACCAATTCTTTGCGTTCCATGGTATGAATAAGTCGGGTGAGGGAAGCCTTGTTGCGATCAGTGATGAGGGCGAGATCATTTTGGGGTTGCCCGTCTTTGTCATGTAGGCGTTTGAGCAAAACCCACTGTGCCCGAGTCAAGTCGAAGTCGTATTGCTTCAACTCATCGGATAGATATATATGGATCATTTTCGCCGTCCTCGCAATGTATGGGACAATCGTCTGATTCAAATCAGGAGTGTGCATTCAGGTGATTTCTATTTTACAATTTGATTCGCAATGGATAGGTTAGCTTGTTATGCAACTAAAGAATATGGGAAAGGTTCGCTATGCAACTAATTTTTCTTAGACTTAACAAGTTGTAAACAGTTGTACAGAAATGGATTTATCTTGCAGAGTAGAGGTTAGAAGAAATTTTTATTGGAGAGATGAGAATTTTGCATTGATAATGAATGGAAAGAGCTTGATGAATGGCTAATAAATTTTTTTGCAGATTTTGTACTCTAAAGAAGTTACTCAGTAATCCTCGGAGTTTATCAATCAGTAATAGCGTATGAATAAAGCGCCTAAAAACAAAAAACCCCCCTCTGAAAATACCAGAGAGAGGCTATCCCAAAAACCGATTACAATTTTAAATATCTTTTGGTTGTTGGCTGTCTTTAATATTACATATAAAATCTGACGCTAATATATGACTTTTCTTGTATATGCAAATCAAATACGGAAAAAATCGAATGTTAAAGCGTTAAAATGTGCAGCAATAGAGTGGAAGGCAATCCTTGTGAAGCATCAAAAAGAATTGGAAATATCGGTTTAGGATATGTTATTTGTTGAACCACTTACTTTTGCAATTTATTTATAAGTAACAGATTTTCAGCAAAATAGGATTTAATTATTTTCTTAATATAAATAATTCTACCTTATTTACGAATCAAAAACCATTAAGTTACAATTGTATCGGCTTTGCTTAAGTTTTCTTTATGCGCCATGCGCTTGCTGCCAAGCGAGTATGCCGCCTGTCACATTTCGTACATTGGTAAATCCTTGCTGCTGAAACAATTGTTGCGCCATTCCGCTTCTTCCACCAGAGCGACAATGAATGACAATTTCAGCGTCTTTTTGATCTTCGTATTCTGCAATTGCAGTAGGAATTGTTCCTAAAGGAATGAGTTTTGCACCTAGATTAAATTCCTCATATTCGTGTTCTTCGCGCACGTCAATGAAAATGAATTCTTCTTTCTTATCTAGTCGCTGCTTGAGTTCTTGAACATCAATATCCATAGTGATCCTTTGATTTAAGAAATAGGCGTGCACGGAGTTTTTGTTTTCGACACGGATTTAACAGATTGAACGGATTTGTGTAGGTCGTGTACCGTTCTTTCTAGTTTCCCGAGCCGAAAATCAACAAAAAGCACAGTTTTACTATACTTCGTACAGCCGTGATTTAGAAATTAAAAAAATTGTAAAGTCAAAGATAAACCTAATTCTGATTTTGTACTTTCCTACCAAGCTGAAATCTCTCCATCCATCCAAGCCACTCGATCATTAATCCAATCTTTCAGATAATTGCTTTCTTCTTCGTAGTCCTTACCAACAAAGGAATTAAACGGCAAACTCACACCCAGTACTTTCCAACGCTGAAAATTACGAGCAATCGCATCGTCTTTTTTTAGTTGTGCTTGCTGATTTTCAATAATTCTATTAATATTTGCATCGCTCAATGTACCAGCTCGATATATTATCCATTGTTCCTTTATTTCTGCTCTAAATAAAGGATCTTCTAGTAACTTTGTCCACCAAAAATGTACTAACCACAAGTCATTAGGACTCCGCTTATTGTACTCATAAATCCAAACATTGGGCGCACTACGTTCGTCTAAGCCAAATGCCAAATTAAAATCCCATATTGGTCCCATTCTTAATTTCTCACCTCTTTGTTTGTTCAAAAAAGTACTCAAACGATAAGCATCTGGATTAGAGCTCAACTCATTGAGAATGAAAAATTTAGCAAAACTTTCAAGATCAATGTAATCCATATATTTGCGTGGAGTATCCCTACTAAAATCATCATCTAATAATGCTTCTTCAAACTCGCGAATGTAGGTTTGTATATACTGTTTCTGTATTTCATTAATGTCCTCATAATCAGGGTATTCGTATAAAAAATAGGTCTCTTCTCCTTGCTTTCCTGTGAATGGTGGATAGGATAATTTTTGCCCGCTGGGATTGTAGTCAGAGCGGAAACTAATTTCTTCTGTATATTCCCAATCGCCCGACCAATCATCATTTTCATTATCGCCCGAAGTTTTATCTATTTTTAGGATATAACCTCCTGTAATTTTGTCTTCGTCCACATCATCTTCCTTCAATTTCTTGATGCCAATTCGCTCTTTATCACGCTTCAATTTCTCCATGAAGGCATATACACCAAGGTACTCTTCATTGATGACTACTTCTACAAATTGAGTGCGTGAAGCATACAATTCCATTTGATTAGATAATTCATAAATTAAGGTGTTCCTTAGCAAGGTCTTGTCTGCATAAGGTCCGTAAAGAATCCAATCTTCTTCTTCTGGAAAGTCCAAAAGTGCAACATCCATATCTTCATTATTCGCATCCCAAGTCTCGAAACCGTAAGATTTTTTTTCAAATAACCGCCTTGAAGTAGAACCTCTTAGCTCAATTCCCATTCTGCCAGAATAAGTTGTTTCTCCATTTTCTATAATCCTGAAATCAGCAGGAATTTTTGGTTCGTTGACAATGGTTGCGTTTTTTGTATCTATAAAAAATGCAGGTAGATTCCCAGTACCTATTTCGTCGAGAGAAATATCTTTTGGTTCTTCCACATCAGGAACATCAGGCACTTCCATGGAATCATTGCAAGACCAAATCATGGCAACGAGGAACACGAAAAGAGAAGTATTACGTATCATTTTGAAACTATTTTGTATAGAAAAGATACAGAGGAATACATTGACTGTACTAAAAGGGTCTGCAATGAGAAGGTCTTAGATTTTATTTAACAGCTTCTTACTTTCTACAACAAAATGCTATCCTTTTTTAATAGAGCCTTCAATTCCCCATAAGGAATCGTGAACTCTTGCACCCCTTTTGAGTAAGGTGCAATTTCATAGATATTGTATAGAAAAGTAATGCCTTCTTGTGTCAAACCAAAATTTTTGGGTAAATAGAATTGATCTTTGGGAAAAGTGTAACCCGTTTGATCGAAAGATTCGGAAGCGGCAATCGCCATACTTTGTCGGAAATGTTTTTCTCCTAAGTCAATGAGTGGTCTTTCAAAGCTAGGAGCAAATAAATCGGTAAGTTGAATCAAATCGCCCGTATTTCGATCATAATTTTCGTAAGAAGTACCATATATGCCATGCGTTCCGCCCGTAAAAGTGAATTGATTGGTTTCAATGCACACAAAATCGGGCGTATTGAAGCGTACTTTTTGATCAATTTCAGCATTCCAAGTTGCCATATTTGGAATTTCTGCTTTGTCATTCACGAAGTCACGAATGAAACCGTTAGCATAGGCGACCACATTGGTATAGCCTTCTCCGCGCAGTTCATCCAAGAGATTCATATTGAGTTTTTGAAGCACAGAATCGCTGGGTGCTTCTAAGAAAGTAATGTAGTTAATCTCAATTTTGGCGCAGTCTTTATCGTCGCTTTCCACACAATCTGCTTCGGTTCGGAAAATGCGATTCATTTCATAAGCCAAAGTATCCACTGCGGCTTCTAGCACAAGTGGTTCTTCTATTTTGACTTCGTTTTTGCAAGCTGTAGTTAGACCAATAATAGAGATCGTAATCAGTAGGAATAGTTGTTTCATAAAGTTAGAATCATTTTGCGTTATTGCAATGTAGCAAATTTTGTTAACTATTTACTTAGTAGTCACAATAGTGTGTAATTCATTATTTCCTCATTGGTCTAGGCAGTATTTCTGTGAAAGTTCTGTACTCTATCCCAATGTCCACTCATATTAAGGGTGCTGATGTTGATCGTATGTTTTGCTCCTTTTTCAGACCACCATTGTCCTGCTAATTTCGTTCTTCTTTGAATGACTGTTCGATGTGCAGATTCTACTGCTCCTGAACCGATGAGTAAACCTCGCTTCAAATAAGCAGGATAATCCATTCTTGAGCGATTATTATCAAAATAGGTTTTAAGTTTTTGCTTTTCCAAAATTTGTGTCTTTGTTCAACAATCAAGTGCTTGTATTTTTCGCCAACAAGCATTAACGCCTTCTTCTTTTAGAAAATGCCCCATTTGTTCCATATAAGCCGTTTTTTCTACTCCACTTTTGACTAAAGATACGAACGAACCAATATGTTCCATCGCGTGATAAAAATCTAAAATTTGAGTAGCTTTTGGATATTCCGCACTAATCCAATTCCATTGCCATTTTGCCCCGTCATTGATGAAAACTAAATCTTCTCCTTTGTCTGAATAGTTATCTAATATTTTTGAAAAAGCAGTCTCAAAAGTCTTATGATTGCCCAAATAAGCTACGTATTTACTGTCTTTCAGCCAGTTACGAGTGCTTGTCTCTTCATATAAATCATCCCAACCAAATACTCGACCTAGCTTTACTTCCTTCCACGAGTCTTCTCTTGTTAAGATCATACTCCCGTCCATTTGAGCATAAATAACGGGTTGTTCACTTATATCATCACGCAAATCTTCTTCTTCTAACCACTCCGCTGCATGCTTGCCAATAGCATCCGTAAGACGATAAATTTTAGTATCGCTCAATTCTAAATTTAGTAACTGTAAAGCAATCTCACTCCCTTTTTCGTAGCTGTCTAATTGACCAATGTAAGCTATTTTTTCTCCTAATAATGGGCTTACTCGATGTCCTGTGGCTAGATGCAAAAGTTCATTATCGTTACTAATTTCTATGCGACCAAATGTGCTACCTAGGCTTTTCTTTTCGCGTATTACTCGGAACTTCTCCTACTCGTTGTTCCAGTACAGAACGCCCTAAGGTCTGCCATATCTGTGAAAAATCTTTCTCCAAATCATATAAATTACTCCGATTTGAGAGTTCATCTATTTCCTTCCAGCGAGACTCACATAGTGCCATAAGAGTATGTTTAAAAATTAAATTTTGTGAGTCAATCTAATCGATAAAGAATAGTTTGCGTATTCTGCCATAAAATCCAAGCCTCCGAACTTTGTGTGGTTTTCTCATGATCTTTGTCCAATCTGCGATAGAAATTAAAGCG
>JBCDFY010000365.1:0-5535 GCA_039176995.1 Bacteroidota bacterium | reverse complement strand
GCTCTTATTGGAAATCAAGTTGCTTAAGCAAAAAGCGTTCTTTTACAGCTCAAGAGCGCATCGTCCGATTATTATCGGACTGTGAGCTGTGAGAAAAATTCTTTCAGGAGCGAACAAAAATCAGCTTTTGGCTGATTTTTGTTCGCTCCAAAAGAATTTTTGATGGATTGAAAACGGCTCGATGCCGTTTTCAATCCAAAATACGCTAATTATCACTCTTTGATTACTACTGATATTTTGGATATAAATCGCAACTTGAAACCCAAATTGAGCCTGCTCCAATTCAGTTGTCTTTACAGGCGAAAATTTTTCTGCTAATTGATATTTGAAAGGCTCAAAATCATTGATTTGCACCTGGGCAGTAGTAGATACAACTAATAATAAAAGCAAGAGAAGATTGAAATACTTTAACAATCTAGTGCTAGTTGAACTTGAAGAGATGGTCATAGTACTTTTATTGAAATGGTTGCCAGTAATATATGCACACCGTTACTGAAGGCAACTCGCAAAAGTATGCAGTCGAATTACTAAGTAGTAATCCAAGTTTTTGAAGAGATTTTTGCATGAAAAAGTTTAGACCATCATTTGGAGTACCAATAACACAATGGTAGTATTTAAAACTAACCTCACTATTTTTTTAGACTTCAACAGTCGGTCGCTCAATAAAAGCGCAAAAAGTACCACAACAACAATAATCAACTGTGCGACTTCAATGCCAAGGTTAAATCCGAGTAATGGAATTATGATACTTTCTCCTTCAAATAGCATGGCTGAAAGGAAGTTGGAAAAACCAAGTCCATGAATCAAACCAAAAAACAGTATGATAATGTATATGAAATAGCCTTTGGGTACGCGATAATCCTTTTCCTTTAGAAGCGTCCAATAGTTAAGGAGACAACTTATCAAAATTGTAATGGGAATAAGCCACTCAATCAAATCTGGATGAATAGAAATTTTGTCGATTGCAGCAAGAGCGAAGGTGATGCTGTGACCTACTGTAAACGCGGTGATAAGCCCAGCAATCTTACGTATATCCCCAATTGTGTACATCAAACAAAAGGAGACGATAAAATACAAATGATCTAAGCCTTCTGGGTCTAAGATATGCTCAATGCCAAGTTGAAGATAGCGTTCCATTAGTCGAATTGGATCTTTATTTCTGTTTTTGGGTTTCCAAGACTCAAGTTGTAATATTCGCCTAGGCACTTTATGTCATTTGTCTGCATGGAAGAAGCATCACATAGTAGTGTATTGGTCAAGAATATTTCTTTGGAGAAATCCAGTGGGTTGGTCGTACTCAATTTTAGCACTAACGCTAAGCCATTCTTCGAATTAGAGACTTCGTCAATCCAAAGGTCTAGTTTCTTGCCCTCTTGTTCAAAGTAGAAATGATTCCGAAGGTAGTGTTGTAGTGCTTTTGTACCATCGGAAATTACGGTAGAAAAATCGGCTTGCTGCAAACCGTATAAATGCTCTAACTGCATCGTTATATCATCCAAAAAAATGTGGGTCTCCATTTCTACTTTGCCTTCTGAACTGATAATCAGCTTGCTAAAGGACATCTTTAGAGGATGTTCCCAAGTAGAGGCACTTGACAAAACCAGTACCATCGTAAAGACTAAACTCTTTGTACTCATATTCAAATTGATTTTATTTCTACTTCCACCAGCCATGCTGTTTTCTGATGTAAATAATTTGTCCAGTATGATAAGCCGTATGAGCAGCCATATTTGAAATCTCCGAACTCCACGAGCTTATCTGCTCGTCCGTTGCGTTTTTGACTACTCGTTCCCACTCCGCTTGTATGCTGTCTAATTTCATCCTGCTATTTGTCCAATCTGATTCTTCATTATATTCAAAAGTTACCTCATTATCATCATCGAAGTCCGAGACCTGCTCTTCCTTAAATGCTTTTAAAATTCTTTCCTGCCAAAAAATGAGGTGGGCAATAATTTCAATGATCGAATGATTGTCGGTGCTGTCTTTGAAAGTGGCTTGTTCGTAATTTAGTCCTTCGACTGCTGTTTTTACGGGTACGAACCAGTCCTGATTAGTATGGGTATTTTCTAATTGTTCCAAGAGTAATGGTTTTACTCCTGTTTCGCTTGCATTATTCGAGCAATTGGAAATCATTACTCCAATAATTAAAGCAGCTATCCCTTTTCTCATTTTTGTTGATTTTGCTACAAACTAAAAGTAGATGAACAAGAAGAGATGTTTATTGAGCCAGATTGGTTGTCTTTATATGAAAAGAGCTTTGTAATGTAGCAAGTTACCCAACATAGCAAATAGGCATTTTATCTAAAGCGTAAACGCTACATAACCCAGAAATGCAGTACTTATAGCAAAGCCAAGCCATGCTGAACTGTATTTGATTCCCTCAACGAGATTACGCTTCTTTGATAAACTTTCAAATACTGTATACTTGTCCATCACAACATACATACATCCAAAGATAGACCAACTTGCAGCAGAAGTAATATCGAACTGAATCAGATACAATATACCTACAAGGATTAACTCGAAACCTACTAGCAAATTCAGTATTTCCATAGTTCTTTTTTTGCTAACATACGCATTCATCATCGCAACAGGATAAATCTTTTAAGTAAAAATTATTGTATTTGTATTCGCCAATCACCTCTGCTATTTTATCAAGAGGAACTTCCGTTCTTTTTGCAATTTCTTCCGCCACGATGGCAAATCTTTGTCTGTACTTATAGATGAAGCAAAATAGAGCAGTTCCATGCTTTACTTGCGGCCCTACCAAGAATAAGTTCTTCGTTTTTCGAGATTCGTCAAACTCCGTTAACAGGGGATAGTTCTCCTCAAATTCAAATAATTCTTCCACAAGGGTCAAACTAGTGTCGAAGCCTGTGCAATTGATAGGTTCGTCGTCTGATACGAAGGTCTCCCCAGTATCCGTCGTTATTAAGTATTTAGCATTCTCAAATTTAACTTTCCGTACCCTCGTGTCTTCATAGTACTCAATATCATCTAACACCGCTTTCATTCTATCCCGAGTAAATGGAGAGAGGGAATAACTGGAATCACTTTTTATCAATTCCAAATAATTATCATTGTCAATGAGAGTCACCTTTTTACCAAGTTTTGCTAAATTAATGGCAGCATCAAAACCTGATTCATAAGCTCCAATCACCACACTTTCTTTTCCTAGTACCTCTTCAAAAGAATCAACCTCTGCATAATGGGTACACAGCTGTTCTCCTTCAAAGGAATTAGTCTTAGGATATTGATACTCGCCAGCCGCCCATATCACAAATAGACTTCCGTAGATTCCATTGCTGGTATTTAGAAGAAAGCAACCATCCTTATCTTCTATATTTTTCACCTCGACCTTGGTCTCTATCAATAAGTTGAAATGCTTTGAAACCTGCTCCAGATACTGTGCATACTCTTCTCCCGTAGGATGTTCTGTCAAAAGATCAAAGGCAGGAGAAGTATCCGGAGAGATGGAATTCAAATCAGGCATTTTAAAAAAGTTGCCTGTAAAGGAAGGCGATATAAATCGGGTTTCTTTAGGCCACTGCTTGAAGGAGGCACCAATTGAGTTTTTTTCCAAAATGACATAACTCATCCCAAGATTCTTCAAAAGAATACTCACTCCTATACCTGCAGGACCTGCTCCAACTACAATGACGTCGTAATATTCTTCTATATTTTGATTTGTATTATTCATATAAGAAAGGTGTGTTCATTGGTTTTTATGGAAGGAGAGAGATTCTAAATAGGTTTCTTTTTTACAAATGCAACAATATTGCGAAAATAAAAAGATTATCTCTAACCACAATAAAGTGGTCGTAAATATATAGTACAGAAAAACTTTGCTTCCTCCCACTTTTTCGTAGATTTGAAGTTCTTACCAAATATACCGTTCAAAATTAATTGCCTTGTCTATGTTTTCTAAATTACATCAGATCTACCCCGTTTTTTTCCTTTTTGCAATATTCATAAGTGGCTGTAAGACCTCATCAAAACTCTCGGAAGCGGATAGTAAGAAAAAGGCACTTGAAATCCACGATCGAGTGCTGACCGTAGATACTCATGCGGACACGCCTTTGCGAATGATTCAGCCAGGTTTCGATATGGCAGAACGGCACGATCCCAATGAAACAGGCTCAAAAGTAGATTACCCTCGAATGATTGAAGGTGGATTGGATGCTATCTTTTTTGCAGCTTTTGTGGCACAAGATATTCGAGATAAGGATGGCAATACCCGCGCAAAGAATTTATGCCTACAAATGATAGATTCTATTATCGTTTCTACTGAAAGAAACGCCGATATTGTTGGTCTTGCACTCAATCCTGATGATGCTTATGCACTAGAAAAAGCTGGTAAACGAGCTATTTATATGGGCATTGAAAATGGCTATCCCATCGGAAAAGACCTCTCCAATGTCGAGCTGTATTTTGATAAAGGCGTGCGCTACATTACGTTGGTACATTCCTCCAATAATGATTTGGCGGATTCCGCTACGGATAGAGATGGGCCAGAACACGGCGGCATCAGTGCTTTTGGTGGCGAAGTCGTAAAAGAGATGAATCGCCTTGGCATTATGGTCGATGTTTCTCATGGCAACGACAGTGTTTTCTATGATGCGATTGCTATATCCAAAGCACCCATTATTGCGAGTCACTCCAACGCTAGGGCGGTCACCGAACACCAACGCAATATGACCGATGAAATGCTACAACTGATGGCAAAGAATGGAGGCGTGGTGCAATTGACCATGCTCGCCGATTATCTTCGGACCGCTCCACCTAATCCAGAACGGGAGGCAGCTATCGCAGAAATTCGTGCCAATATGAAACCCGTGAGCGATATGACGCCCGAAGATCGAGCTGCCTTGCGAAAAGCCTTTCAGGAAGTGAACGAGAAGTATCCTTCGCCGCCAGCAACGGTTAAGCACGTAGCAGATCATATTGACCACATTGTCAAAGTAGCGGGCATTGACCATGTTGGAATTGGATGTGATTTTGATGGTGGTGGTGGAATCGAGGGTGTTTTTGATGCAAGTGAAGTAATGAATATTACTATTGAATTGGTGAATCGTGGCTACACCGAAAAACAGATTGAAAAAATTTGGGGTGGTAATTTAATTCGTGTATTTGAGGAAGTGCAGGCGGTGGCGAAAGATATACAGGCTAGGGGTTAGCCTATTTCATTTAAAAATGTCTTTATGATATACTGATATTGCTCGACCTCATTTCTTTTAGTATGAATGAGCAATCCCGCAGGGTGAATATTAATAAGATTCAAGCGAATGAACCGCAAAGCGGGCTAGTGCCAAAAAATCGTTAAGAACAAAATACTGTTTGAGCCAACTCGATTTCAAACTTGGAAAGAAACATTTAGTAACAGTCAAGATTAGGGGTTCTAAATGAATTCATTTGGTCAGGTTAACAAAGAGTTGGATTTTGTGGATTAAAAAATGGAAGAGATACAAGAACTTTTTTCGGAATTACTAAAATTAGAAAGCCCA
Source organism: Bacteroidota bacterium (assembly GCA_039176995.1). Taxonomy (GTDB): domain Bacteria; phylum Bacteroidota; class Bacteroidia; order Chitinophagales; family Saprospiraceae; genus JAAUTG01. Next base: position 31 of record JBCDFY010000365.1, on the reverse strand, counting down.
TTCACGCTTGGAAAGATAGATAAAGAAATAG
>JBCDFY010000364.1:0-5557 GCA_039176995.1 Bacteroidota bacterium | reverse complement strand
GGTGAACATGGATATATTTACATTGTCCACTTAACTGGGGGTGCTATTTGGTATGGAAACTACCTGAAAAAGCTTTCTTCTCAAGCATTAGTTGTTTTATAGATAATGCTTGAGAATTACAACTAATATTTTTTTAGCATCCTTTAGTTCAGATGTAGTTGGTGACCAGTCTTCTATTTCTTTTATCAATTCTTTCAATTCTTCACCACTTAACTCTGGTATTTTTTTCTCATCAAATGAACTAAGTTGCAACTGAGTTAACTCCTTCTTAAAAGCCTCCCACTTATTCCCATTCTCCAAAGAAGTTTGTGTCTTCTTTTGTACTTTATCCACTGTGAGATAAGCAGAAATGCTCGCAGCTTTAGGAGATATTAGCGGCAAGTAACGACTGATATTTTTATCATTTTTCGACAAGTTTGCTCCTCGTTTTTCTCCATCTTTTATGACTTTATCTACTACGAGGTAGCTGATTAATGCATCTGTATCTATCATTGTATTGATTTTTAGATTCTAAAAATTATTTGCCTAGACCACCACTTAGTGCAAGGATTAAGGGTAACATATTATCGCTATCATCTCCACTTAGTAACAATAGTGGAAGCATACTGCTCATCCCAGCGCCACTTCCTCCTCCTAGACCACCACTCAATGCTAATGGAAGGATAGCATTTGAGTTGTTGAATGAGCTATCAGAAACTGTATACGTTTTTTCTGCTTCGTTACCTATTTTCGCTGTAAAGTTCTCTAGCTCTCCACCACCCAATAAACTTGCAAACAAGGTTGCTTGTCTAGCAGCAGCGATATCTTTAGCGTTTTGTTTGATCTTTTTGTCTTGCTTGCGCAAAGCTCTAGACATCTTGCTGTCCACTCTGGACACTCTACTACTCACTTTGCTGACCCGTTTATCTAGCGTCTTGATACCACTCGCATTGCGGTTGATATCTGATCTATTTTTCAAGACTTTTTTATCCACTTTCTTCAAAGCTGTGACCGTGGCAATGTTTTTAGGTAATTTAACCTTAGCTGTACCCGCTGGTGTTTTGATGACTCCTTTTCCTCTAAATCGTTTTACTCGTCCTCTTCTGTACTTTCTTTTTACCGCACGGATAGCTTTTCTTCTAGCTCTACGACGACGTCTTCTTCGGCGACGTCTCCTGCGTTCGTCATAGAACTCTACATCTTCTCCAAATGCTTCGTCGTCATCATCATCGTCGTCATACTCGCCATACATTTCATCATCGTCGTCATCATCATCGTACTCTGCATACATTTCATCGTCGTCATCATCGTCATCATATTCAGCGTACATTTCATCATCATCGTCGTCATCGTCGTACTCTAGATAAGATTCGTCATCATCGTAATCCATATCATCTTCTAGGTAAGCAGTGCCATTCAACTCTGCTTGATCTAAATAATCTTCTTCTCGATACATAATTGATTGATTTTAATTGAATAATTGGATTTAATTCTGTAGTTCTTTAATTAGGATTTGCCTCAGCCAAGGCGTATTAGTCAGTACAGGTAGTACATAGGTTCTGAATAGCTTTTTATCAGGTGGATAAGCACCTGGCTTTCCTTCTCCATGACAATAGCCGCAATCAGCGTCGCTTCCCCAGCAAGAGGGACAAGCACCTAAACTACCTGCTAACTCATCCATTAAGGTATCTACCATTTGAAACTCTTCGACCAAGGATGCTAGCTTCGATTGTAGTTTTTTTCGCTTCATTCTTTCCTTCCTTAATGTATGGAGTACTTCCACGATTTCATCTTCTTGATCTGTTGGTTGATCTTGCTCCTTTTTTTGCATCAAAGCAAGCATTTGGGCAAGCTTTGGATTTCTTTCTGCCATTAATTGTATTAATTGCTCATTCATCTTTGTCTTAATTTATTAACTGAGCTTCTAGCAGCCACTCGGTTAGATTATCAAATTGTTGTTCCTGTTCTTGCTCCATTTTTGTTGGATATTCATAGTTAAAGAGTGTATATTCATATAGCATTTCGAGTAGCAAGTCTGCTCGATCTTCGCTAGAGGCAGGGTTTTCAATCATAAAGTCTCCAGTCTCGTCGTATAGATAAGTCGGCTCTTCTTGTAGGTCTTCACTGGCTTCAATAGCGGCTTGTGTTGCCAACTGTCCTAGCAAGTTCATCATAGAACCAAAAGGCACTTTGCTATTTGCGCCCATATTAGGAGTGGATAATTGAAGTGTTCCTGCTTTTGTACCTCCCAATGCCTGTCCGACAACAGATTGCAGAAGTGCAGGATTTTGGAGCAAACCTAGCAGTTGATTGACCGCAGGCTGGTGATTAGACAAGAGTTTAGTTGCACCTGCCAGTTGTACATTTTTAGGAACAATAGGAGGAAGTTTAATTTTGGAGGGGATTTTAATTCCAGTTGGCAGCTTAATTCTAGATGGAATTTTAATTTTAGGTAAGTTTACTTTTTTACCTTTCATCAGCTTACCAATACCTTTTGATACTAAACCACCAATTTTTGCACCTGCTGGTCCACCAAGCACCATACCTGCAACTGGAGCAGCAATCTGTGCAATACGCCCCACTACAGGCAGTGCTTTCTTTCCAAACTTCACTGCCTTTTTTCCAAACTTCTTTATTCCACGCCCTACTTTTTTTGCAATATTCTTAAAGAGCTTAAGCTCTGCTGTGGTCATCACTCTTTCTGCTTCAGCAATAATGATTGCTACTTCTTCATCCGAGAGTACACCTTCATGATCGCCAATCATAAATCGGACAGACTCTAAATAGAGTGGAGAAGACTCAAAAACATCATCAGGATAGGAATTGTCTTCAAAAATGAATCGCCGTCCATTTGATTCGATAATTACTTCTGCTTCATCAAAATATTCGTCGTACATAGTGCTTGATTTTTTCAATTATTTGAATGTAGAAGAAATGAAGTGCTTTGAATCTTGACAATGGAGCCATCACTTCAATGAAGTCTCCTGATGCTTCGAGTTCAGCTATAATTTTTTCTAAATAGCCTTCCTCAAAGGTTTGAACAACCAGAAGGTGTTTCTTGAAATAGTAGGCTAAATCTTGCGTTGCTATTTCATCTGCGATGAGCGAAATTTTAGAACTAATTACTAGATTAGCGTAATAATCGCCCAGCAAACCTTTCCTAAAATGGACTACTAGGGTAGCTTCGTGGATAGATTTCTTTAGTAGCCAAAATTTCAATTGTTGATTGTTCATTGCATCTATCTCTCTTCTGGTTTCAAAGATGCAGTGATTATATTGATAAGCCATGCACGATCTTGGTAAGCAGCATTATGATCTATTTAAGTGTCGATTTGAAGAAAGGAAGTGTATTTTTAGATTCTATTGATAAGTCCTAGAAATTCTTGACGCTTACTTCTTGCTACTGGAATCATTGATCTGCTATCATTCGCCATGTGAATGATCCCTTCTCTTTTGTATTGAGAAATATAAGCTAAGTTGACTAAATGGCTTTTGTGTGGACTATAAAAGCTATGAGAACAAAGTAGCTTTTTGAATTCTCCAATATTGTAAGAGCTAATAATATCTTTCTTGGAAGATTTAGTCACAATCCTAGTGCAATTCGTCAAACCTTCACACCTGATGATATCTTCTATGGCTATAAATTCTAGTTCATTGATCGTAGGAATGGCGACAATATTGGTAGGCATTTTTACCTTTTCTATTGATTTTTTCAATAGGATTTTTTTCCTAGCAGACTCTACAACTAGAATAAGTAATTTTTCATTGATCGGATAAGATAAATACCCACAAGGGCTGAACGTATTGAGTGGTGTATTACATTTATTCAAGGCTTCGTAGCAAGAAATGTATTCCGCTTTTTTTAGTAAATCAGATTTATTTTGAAGACTAGTATCAAGTTCATTAGCATGGTTAATAAAAATGAGCTCTATCGCGTCATCGTGAGCGATAAGGTCGGATAGATTGGTAACTGGCTCTAGCAAATTTAGTATGGGGCAATAAGTCTTAATTAACTGTAAAAGCTGATTTTGATACTTGATGTTGCGGTCGACTAGTACTGTATTGATTTTCATTTGGATGCAGTTTTTTGAATAAAAATGGTTGACTTGAATCAATATCAGACTTACTATGGAGTGCTTCTCTTTTTTACTGACTTTTCAAAAAAAAGTTTTTCTACTTATCTAATTTAATGCAGTTAATTTTTTTTTGGATATAAAAGGCAGTTTAATCCATTTAAATACTTAAGTAAATTAATATTTAATTTGGCAAATTAATAAGTTGAAAATATCTCCAAGTGTACCATGCTCAGGACAGTAATGTACGTCAAGAAAAGAAGGGTAATATTCATAATTTTCCAGAATGATACCACCACTTTTGATATGCGCCCCCTCATTATTCAGTCAGGTAGTAGTAAGACAGAACTGTTAAAGCTAATGGTGTACGATTTAATTAAAAGAAGCCAAAAATACCTTAATCGAAGCATCATCATTTTGGAACCTCATGGCAATTTTGCACAAGAGATTTTTGCCTTTAGTCTCCATAAAGGAGAACATAAAAAACGCTTGGTCTATCTTGATCCTTACCTTAGAGATACAGCAAGAGAGATGCTTGGATACGATCTATTGAAAGCGGATTACACTTTTGCGATCAATCCGTTTGATTTATTTGGGAAATACAGTGATAGAGCCATCAACTACTTGACCCAAGAATTGAGTTCTGCTTTTTTTGAAGTATTGAAAAGTGAATCTACCACGCAAATGGATGCTTTGACAGAGGCTTGTGTGGAAACACTACTTCGAGCAAAGAACACGAGCATAGCCGACCTCAAACGCTTTATGGACAATGAGGAGAATGAAGATTTGTTGAAACTGATGGATAAAATTCCAAATGATGAAAGACAAAAAATGGCAGAGAAGATTAGAACAGATAATAGACTTTCAGGAACTAAATCAGGTATCTACTATCGCTTGCAAACACTCATTGGAGACAGTGAATTTAGAGAAGGTAAATGAATTTTATTCTTGTTTATACCTATGAATAAAATGCCTACAAAGAGTTCAACGATCAGTATGGATAAGTAGTGGTATTCCTATTTGTTGTTGTTGAGAACGATCTATTTTCAGACGTATTCATTTGCTCTTGCATTATGAGTAACGATCCTAAAAATACAATCATCAAAGTTCAGAAAGCTAACAAATAATAAAACTGCTTTCTCATCTTCTCCGATTCAGTTTTGAATGCCCTATTGCAACCGGGGCATTTTTTGATTCTTCACATGATTTTTCAAATTAAAAAGTAAAACTTGCATTTACCCTCTCGTTGACGATTTACGATTTTCTCACGAAGAATCCAAATACCGTTTTCTAGCCTATTGACAATGTGTATTTTTTCTTATTATCTTTGCATTGATCTCAAAAGAGTTCTTTCACAAAATTTGTAATTCTTGGTCATAATTTATGCACTATATATGCATCAACGATATTCTTACTGTCAAAAAAGAAAGCCTTGATCGAGTGTAAACCACTCTATATCAAGGCTTTGCGTTAGTCGGGATGACAGGATTTGAACCTGCGACCCC
>JBCDFY010000363.1:0-5618 GCA_039176995.1 Bacteroidota bacterium | reverse complement strand
CCAAAAAGGTCATTTCTTTTTCAACAGGTTCTGTTCCAATTTTATCTACATCAACTTGATCGAGTGGCATATTTGATTGAATATTTTAGTCGTCTTTATCAGGGATTTGCAAAGATATAGTTTAATGGATAAAGAGAATGTCAAAAGGTTTAAGATTCTTTAGCAAATACCATCATTTGTTGTAAAAGATGATATTTATAGTAACTTATAAATTACTGTCATAGCTATTCGCCTAGATGGCCGTAAACCGTTTATTTCTCTAGGCAGATGGCTAAAGCAAAAAGGACATCCCATTCTATCATAATTTTCATTTTGTTCTAGTTCATTTTCTACGAAAGACTGTTTTTTGTGTTGAATACCTAATTCAATCCCCATTTGTAAACCTAGTCTTAGAGGCATATGTAAAGTTCCAATTTGTACTGACCAAATATTTAATTTTCTAATTATTCTAAAGTAGTCAGTCTCCAAATCTAATGTTCTATCATTCACATTTCTATACACTTTAGAAACACTACTTAGATCATCTAAATATCTATATCCAATACTAATATAGTTTCGCCATTCTTTGTGTTCATTTGGTGATAAGTTGTATAAATTCAAGGATAATAAGAAACTATTACCCTTGAAATCAATTGGTCGAAACTCTTTTTCCACCGCTATATCTGCATATCGTCTGCCATAACCTAACTCTAGACCAAGTTTTTCCTTGAAAAACAGAAACTCTAGACTAGCTTTCAAGTAAGGTCTGCTAGGATTGAAAGCCATGTATGGAAATACTTTTATTCTAATGCCCAAAGAATCAACAACCTGCGCCTGAGTCTTTTGAGAAACAAATGTTGTTAATACAATAAATAATGTAAAAGGCAAGAGTAATTTGTAGCTCGCAGTTTTCATATTACTAAGATATGCTTATCTTAAATTAAGATAGAGATTTCTTTCAAACAATACCCTAACCTGACAAGTTTAGTAGGGAAACCTTCCTTCACTATACTCCTTCAAATCTTAAAAACGAAGCTCAGCCATGATAAAACTAATCGAATGCCCAAGAGATGCGATGCAAGGCTTATCGCTTTTCATACCTACAGAGAAAAAGGCAGTTTACATCAATCAACTGCTGAAAGTAGGTTTTGATACCATTGATTTTGGAAGTTTCGTATCGCCTAAGGCCATTCCGCAAATGCGTGATACTGCAGAGGTGCTAAAGTTGTTGGATTTGAGTGAAACACAATCGAAACTGCTAGCAATTGTAGCGAATAAGCGAGGCGCGTTTAATGCAATCGCTTTTGAAGAAATCACTTATTTGGGCTATCCTTTTTCCATCTCCGAAACTTTTCAGGTCAGAAATACCAATGCAACCATCGAAGAATCCCTAGAGCGCGTAGCTGATATTCAAGATATTTGTTTAGCCAACAATAAAGAAATGGTCGTTTATATTTCGATGGGTTTTGGCAATCCTTATGGCGACCCTTGGAATGTAGAAATTGTACAGAAATGGACGGATCGCTTGGTTGGAATGGGGATCAAAATATTACAGCTGTCAGATACTATTGGTGTTTCTAATCCACAAAGTATCACTTATTTATTTTCAAACCTTTTACCGCACTATCCAGATATCGAAATTGGAGCGCACCTGCACACTGAACCACACAATTGGGAAGAGAAAATAGCTGCTGCTTATCAAAATGGTTGTACAAGATTTGATGGCGCGATCAAAGGTTTTGGAGGATGTCCTATGGCAAAAGATGACTTAACTGGCAATATGCCAATGGAAAATATGGTCTATTATTTTGATAAAGAACAAGCAAATACTAACGTAGACAATCAAGCCTTCGCAGAATCTATGCGCATGGCAGAGGATGTTTTTCCGCATTAGAAGCATGGGAATTCAATTGTTCCAGAATATTGATATTACTTCAATTGCTTCAGAATCTTATTGAATTCATTAATTCCATATTCTCTTTTAGCTACTTCTGCCATTTTTAAACCTTCGGTAGCCACCATTACTGCCTCATCTTTCCTATTCAACTCCATTAAAAGTATCGCTTTAATTCTCAAATCCCACCAAGTAACTTCCTCTGCCATCTCTATTGCCCGATTGATCCAGTCTAATCCTTTTGCAAATTCCTCTCCCGACTCCATTTGATATCTTGCTGCTGCGTAATAGTCATCATGAGAAGGACCTTCTAATTGGTCTTTGATCTTTTGATCCATCATTTCTTTGGTCGTTAGTTGTATTGGAATAGATACAAAAGTGTTTTCCCAATAAATATCTAAATTGAACTGGTAATTGTTGAAATCCCCAATCATAATAGTAAATACCTCTTTACTTTCTTCCAATAATATGGTTTCCACACTTACACTTGCAGCTATCTTTGAAGTGTCCAACTGCTCTGGCACATTCCAATTATCAGTGTCCGTGTAGAGTATGACTTCCCATTTTTTGGGAAAGGGAGTAGAAAAAACTGCATACTTCCCAGCCTCAATTTTTTGATCATCTACTATGATATCTTTGCTAAACTGAATGGTCGTATTTCGATTAGCACCTGTTCTCCAAAGTTTCTCGAAAGGCACCAATGCTCCAAAGATTTTCCTGTCTCTCATCGAAGGACGCGAATACTCAATAATAATATCTGTAAGTCCAATATTTTGTTCCAACCGTTGAATTGGACTTAATGGCAGTCTGCCAATTTGGGCTTCTGCGACAGTCGCGAAGAAGAGGAGAACGGCGGAAAGTGAAGTGAAAATACTTGAGCTACTCATAATTACTTTCTAAAATAACTTTTGAAAACAAGCCAAAAATAGAGTACATTTTTTACAAGTCGTATTAGTAGAACACGGTGTAACAAGTCATTACAAAGTCATTTGAGATTTTGTCTTTTATTGATGTCTACGTGATTTATAATTATCTATTCTATCAATAATACCATCATTTAATTCAATTTCATCGTACCAAAATAAACTCTATTTTCGCATTAAAATAAAACTAAAGTAGACTATGGATAACGGAAAAAGTAATGGCAGCTACAATATGAATGATAGCGATGCCAGCAAATGTCCATTCTTAAATGGAGATTTGAACAAAAGTGCAGGAGGTGGAACTACAAATCGTGATTGGTGGCCTAATCAATTGAAATTGAATGTTTTGCGTCAACATTCTGCGCTCTCTAATCCAATGGGAGAAGATTTTGACTACGCAGAAGAATTTAAGAGTCTTGACTTGGCTGCGGTTAAGCAAGATTTGTATGACTTGATGACCGATTCTAAAGATTGGTGGCCAGCAGATTATGGACACTACGGACCATTCTTTATTCGTATGGCATGGCATAGTGCAGGTACTTATCGAATTGGTGACGGACGAGGTGGTGCGTGTTCAGGAACTTTGCGTTTTGCGCCTCTGAACAGCTGGCCAGACAACGCCAATTTGGATAAAGCGCGTTTGCTGCTTTGGCCAATCAAACAGAAATATGGCAGAAAAATTTCTTGGGCAGATTTAATGATTTTGACAGGAAACTGCGCTTTGGAATCTATGGGTTTCAAGACTTTTGGTTTTGCAGGTGGACGTGAAGATGTTTGGGAGCCAGAGGAAGACATTTACTGGGGTTCTGAAACTGAGTGGCTGGGTAACGATAAGAGATACGAAGGTGGAGAATTGGAACAGCCATTAGGAGCAGTTCACATGGGCTTGATTTATGTAAATCCAGAAGGACCTAATGGAAATCCTGACCCAATTGGTTCGGCGCGTGATATTCGGGAGACCTTTGGTCGTATGGCAATGAATGATGAAGAAACCGTTGCATTGATCGCTGGTGGTCATACTTTTGGTAAGACACACGGTGCAGCAGACCCAGAGGTGTACGTATCCGCAGAGCCCGCTGGCGCAACAATTGCGGAGCAAGGAACAGGTTGGAACAATACGTTCAATAGTGGTAATGCAGCAAATACCATCACGAGTGGTTTGGAAGGTGCTTGGACAACTACTCCGACCAAGTGGGGACACGATTACTTCAAGCATTTGTTTGAATATGAGTGGGAATTGACAAAAAGCCCAGCAGGTGCTCATCAATGGAAACCAAAAAATGGGGCAGGAGAGGGCTTGATTCCAGATGCTCACGATCCAAATAAAACACACGCGCCTTTCATGCTAACTTCCGATTTGGCATTGCGTATGGATCCAGCTTACGAGAAGATTTCTCGTCGCTTTTATGAGAATCCAACCGAATTTGAAGATGCTTTTGCTCGTGCTTGGTTCAAATTGACGCACAGAGATATGGGACCAATCGAACGTTACTTAGGACCGGAAGTGCCACAAGAAGAATTGATTTGGCAAGACCCAGTTCCAGCAGTGACGCACGAACTGATCAACGATGAAGATGCGACGGAATTGAAGCGTAGAATTTTAGCAGCTGGCTTGAGCATTGGGCAATTAGTTTCTACAGCTTGGGCTTCGGCTTCTACCTATCGTGATTCTGACCGACGCGGTGGTGCAAATGGTGGACGTCTTCGTTTGTCTCCACAGAAATTTTGGGCGGCGAACAATCCTGCACAATTATCGAAAGTGCTAGACGTTTACGAAGGCATTCAGAAAGAATTCAATGTTGGTGATAAGCAAGTTTCTATTGCCGATTTGGTTGTTTTGGGTGGTTGTGCGGCAATTGAAGAAGCTGCGAAAAATGCAGGACACGAAGTAAGTGTGCCATTTACGCCTGGTCGTGGAGATTCTTCTCAAGAACAAACTGATGTAGAATCATTTTCTGTATTAGAGCCAATTGCAGATGGTTTCCGTAACTATCAAAAACAGCGGTATAGGGCTTCTGCGGAAGAATTGTTGGTAGACAAAGCGCAATTGATGACTTTGACTGCACCAGAAATGACTGCTTTGATTGGTGGAATGCGTGTATTGAACGCCAACTTCGATGGTTCAAGCCATGGTGTATTCACTGATCGTCCAGAGACCTTGACGAATGATTACTTTACTAACTTGTTAGACATCAGAACTGCGTGGAAGGCAACGGACAAAGACGAGAGTGTTTTTGAAGGTCGCAACCGAATGACTGGCGAAGCGAAATGGACTGCAACTCGCGTAGATTTGATTTTTGGTTCTAATACCGAATTGCGTGCAATTGCGGAGGTTTATGGTTGTGCAGATGGAGAAGCACGATTTGTCAATGATTTCGTAGCAGCTTGGAATAAAGTGATGAATTTAGACCGTTTTTAATTGATTTAAGATTAGAGATGATCTTGATATAGATAAAGATAATTTTAAAGGCAGTCCTCTTGGGATTGCCTTTTTCGTTTGAGAAAGATTCTAAGATAAAAGAAGTCTATGCAATTTGAGTTTGATATACTCAAGAAGTCTATCGAAAGTGAGTTGACGTATCAGAACAGAACTGTTCCTTCGTTCAAAAAATTATTGATTGCTTTTGTTACAATATTTGTTGTTTCTAAATCTGAAACAGACGATCTCTTCACAATAAGGGTACTAATTGTTTTTGCATTGATAACTTATTTCTTGTACTATTACTATTACTATTACAGTGTAATCTAAGTTTCTTTAAATTTTGAGAAGCGAGAAAAGCCTTAGCTTTTCGAGCTTCAAAAAAAACACTCGCCGCCATCTT
>JBCDFY010000362.1:0-5642 GCA_039176995.1 Bacteroidota bacterium | reverse complement strand
TTAAGCAATTCAATTTCTCTCCTTAGCAGACGCCCTTGCTCTATCGCTTGCAAGTATTTTTTCTTCTCGTTTAAAAACTGCAAAGGTGTAATCTGCATATTTTTAAACTGCTGCTCGTATATGCTGAATTTCAGGGAATCAATTCGGTATAAGCTAATCTGGAATACCTCCTGCTCGTAAAGCAATTGAAGTTTTATGTATAAATGATTCAATTGTTGATGAGCTTGTTGTCGGGTGAGTTTATTTCTTTTTACAATGCTTTTCTGTTTATTTTGGGCGACTTGATTTTGTTGGATGTTAGCGTAAATCTTGGTCAGGCTAAAAGCAATGCTCGGTCTCGGCTGACCATTAGCCGTATAGCTAATGCCCATCGTTGGCATCCATTGCATCCAGCTTGCTTTATTGCTCTGTTCCCATTCCGATAAATCTGCTGCCAATTCCTGATCGTAATATTCTTTCATCTCCGTCAAAAGCTGCTTTCTAGCAGGCAATCTTGTAGTATCAGCAGTCGCATGTATCGTAACGGTAAACAGTAAGCACATTATAAGGCATACTGTCTTGGTTATTGCTTTCAATAACTTTACAGTCACAAATATATTAAATTAGTGTTAATTTATAATGATTTTAGCATTGCTTTGTCAAAATTAAGTTTTGTAGACTTGTTTGAGCAACGAATCTGGCAGTGCGTCCCAGCCAACATGAGCCTTGAATGGCGGCACATTTTCTTGCTCATTTTTGTACTCGGGAGGAACAGCTATTGTGCTGATTTCTAGGAAAGGAGAGCACCCCAATGGGTTCGTAGAAAAGTAGTATTTCATAATGCACTAAATGTTTTATTTGATGTCTGCAAACATCTGCGAACGATAATAAACTTATCGCCTGTTATATAAATCGTTTAGCGAATGTAGGTATTTTGCACAAAAGCAACAAATTTTGTTTGGAAAAGCTTAGAAATAATAGCGTTTTTGGGATCTAAAATAACAAAAAGTTGACGGTTTGATCTATTTTATTGTGGTGCTTGGAGGTCCGGTGTAGGTGTTTAGTAGAGACTATTACACTGTTTGCTGTCTTTGATAAAATCTCTGATTCGGACATCTAAGTTTACTACTTCATCATTCCCTATCGTTGAAAAATTTCTGATGCCATGCGATAGGGGCATTTTAGGCAGTAGCAAAAAATAGCTGGATTCGACCTTGTTAAAAATAAGTCAGGCAGCAATACTTTTACGATGTCCGCTGATCGTTGGGCAGAAAGTGTCAACGGAAAGTGCATGTATAGCAAAAAAGGACGCTACGGCAGTACTTACGGACACATCAAAGTCGCTTTCCACCTCGCCAACTGGCTCAGCCCGCAGTTCTATTTTCAATTCATTATTGCTTTCATCGAAAACAACGCCTTCTCTGTCAAACGCCTCTGGTCTAGACTCAACTACTGGCTCCACACCGAAGGCGTAAAAGCTGCACTACCTTCGGGACTTAACCGCAGCACCAAAGGATTACAATATGCCTCCGAAGCTGATCTACTCAACATCGACGTCTTTGGAAGAACTGCTAAAGAATGGCGCGAACAAAACCCTAACACCTCTGGCAACCAACGTGTTTTAACTTTCATCCTTTGGAATCACTCATTCATTTTCTACTTTTAAACTGCTCAAATATCCAGATATACTTACAGTTTCAAAGCAAAAACTAAGCATGAAATCTTCTCCTCCAAAAAATACACTTCTCAACTGTTTTAAGTATAAGATAGAATAATTTTGTTTTTCTGTTTGGAAATATTGGATTACTGTTTTCTTTTTGAGGAATACACCCTACTTATTCCTGCTTTAACCACTTTTGAGCGAATTTCAAGGTCATAAACAAAAAGGCGAAAAAATGCCCTTGAGTTGAAGTATTTCTCCGTTGGAAACTGTATTTTGTGGGTTATTAAACAAAAGTACGCATGTTCATAAGCTTAGTGTATGGACAAAAAACTCAACAAATGAAGAAGTACCTCTATCTCCTCCTTTTTACTATATTTTCTAATACACTGTCTGCTCAACTACCCAGACTGAAATACGATGACTTACATGAACTAAACAATCGAATTCTACTTGTCGATCAAGAAAGTTTTGGTGTATTAGGAGAGCAAATTCCTAGCCTTATGCAGGATATGTGGCAATTGCATGAGGAAGTTCATTTTAAAAGTACGACTGAAATTGATTCTATTCGTTCTGAGGGCAGTGATGCTTATGCAGTATTGAAAAAAGATGGTATTTTATTAAAAGCACAGGTAAAGGTCGTTAGTATGTATACCGATAGTACGGATATAGGAGTGATCACCTACAATCGTATAGAAAGCCCTCCTAAAAAAGTGAAGCGTTCCGATTATCTGTTCTATTTGCCTTTAATTGGCGCAAAGGATGTCGATAACTTGGCGACTATAAAATTGAGTCTGAAACTCATGTATCGACATTTAGAATATATTGAAGAAAGGAAAATTCCTAATTCCTTTATAGATTTTGCCGCTAAAGATGCTTCAAAGAACAGTCAACAAATCTGTGATTACAAGCTTTTGATTAGTAAAGAGCAAGTATGGAGAAATGGAGAAAAGAAAATCAGGAAAAACTATTCAGGTGAGCTGGATATCGTTTCGCCTGAAACCATCAGATCAGCAGTGATAAATGAAACAGAAAATGTATTGGTCAGTATGGGGAAACTACAACGCTATCAAGTAATAGGGCGGGTAAAACCTGATGATATAGGTGGTATTAATACTTTCCACTTTCGTTCTTTTGTCCATCCTAAAACAGCTAAAATATATAGTTGCAGTGGTTATTTCTTGCTTAGTCGTAATATCTCTACTTCTTTTTCTCCCATAGAGTTTAAGCAGCATAGTAAGAAATGTAAGAAATGACAAACCAATAAACCACACGACTAAATTTCATCTTTTTACTTCATCCACTACTTAGATATCGGTTGAGAGCTAGAATGACTATTGAATTTTTGGGCGAGTGGGAATAACACCACAACGCAACTACGCCTCTCCTGCTCAACTTCATGTTCTTGCTAATTTAGAGATGCTCAATGCCTACTTGCTCAAAAAGCAAATGACTAAAGACGAACGCGCACACTTGCTGTTGCAAGAAGCGGATTATCAGTTTGGTTTGTTGTTTTCGGTCGATGCTTTGAAGCGGTGAGCGACCGTATTAGGAGGTTCTTTTAAGAATGCTAAAACCGTTAATAATTAGTAGTCCCATAATATATATTACTATTATCAAAACAATTTCTGAAAGAAGAAGACTCCCTAGAGTATCCCTCATTTTTTGAGGTAATTCACTAAAGAAATACAACAAAGAAGATTTCAACATAGACTCCTTTGTCCATCCACCAAAGAATAAAAGCACTAGAATCTTCCCACACCAAAATATAGCATATAGAAGCAACACTATTAGAATATGTCTAAAGAAAATACTTAGCCTACTTAATTCCATTTTCTTTTAATTTCTTTGCGAGATTTCTTATTTTGCTGTTAGCCTCTTCCTCCTCATTAACGTCTTTAGTTTCTGGATTATCAGGTCGAGCCAAATCAAAATGAGGCCCAGATTCATCTATGTTTTGTTCAGCACCTCTCATAAACTCCTCTAAACTCGCTGGATTACTCAGTAAGTCTCCTTCTAAATCCTCTCTGATGATGTTTCCGATTTTTCCTTGTTCCTTATATTCTAACAGTTTTTTCATTAATGAAGAATCATCGCTAACTGGTAATTCTTGCGCGTCGCAAAAGCATTGTTGGCTAATTTCATTTGCACATCCATGCGTTCAAGTGCCGCATCAAATGTTGTACAAGCTGTACTTTTGTAACTTTTTGTTACTTCCCTGTTTCTTTCATAGTTTTGAACAATTAAGATGATTAAAATACCCTCCTAACGGTCGGAGTACCCTTGTGGTTTTTGGGTAATACGAAAGCTGTATCGGGCTGCGACTTTAGGAGCTTTGTTCAACAAAATATTCCTACTGGCACGACACATGATGAGCGCTTTGGTAGAGTCAGGACTTATCATCAGGAGGTGTTGAAGAAGGTCGTTGTTTGAAGTTCGTTATTTGTTTTCCATTATTGACTTGCTTTACTCGTCACAGACGAGACCCATACAACGTTGCGGCTAATATAGCCTCACGAATGTCTGCATTTTGGAACATGCTGCGTGAACGGGGATGGTTTGAGCGGTGGACGCTTCAATCGCACTGCCCGTAATTAGACTTTTGCTTTTTAAGATGGCTTCGTGTTTGCTACATTTCTCCATGTGCATAATAAAATCTATTACATCGAGCGAATGTCCATGTGTCGGGCAAGCGGTCGAGAAGCAGTAGCAAGTATGCGTTTTGTAGTAGATCTGTAAACTTGGAGTGCGATCTTCATGGAACGGACAACGTAGGCGGTTGTTGCGGTCGGGTTTTAAGCCGTAGTATCGCAGCACTTCGGAGAGCTTTAGGCGGCTTTTGATCTGTTTTATTTCCATGAAGTGTTAAAGTTTGAAAAAATGCAAAAAACTTGCTATAAGCAATCTTGCTTACAAAGATAGCAAACTTTCTTGCACCTAAACAAGCATACTTGCTTATTTTTATTTACCTTTGCTTATGTTTTCTTGACTAAAGCAATCGTTTATGCTATCTTTAGCTTGTTTTAATAGCAATTTTAATTACAGCAAAACAATGGAGTTTAAAGATAGACTCAAACAAGCAAGGTTGAACAAATCCATGTCGCAGAGTACTTTAGCCAAATTGGTGGGTGTACATGTGACCAATATTTCTAGGTATGAAAGAGGAGAGAACAAACCCACTTCTCAGGTATTGACGAAGCTCGCAGATGCCTTAAGTATTTCTGCTGATTTTTTGATGTCTGGTTCTACTCAAGAGATAGCAGATGCCACGATTTCAGATAAGGAACTATTGGAACAGTTTCGCAAAGTAGAGCGTTTACCTTCTGATAAAAAGCACTTGGTCAAAGAATTTTTGGATGCTTTTTTGATTAAAACCGAGTTACAACAACGGTTTGCTTCTTAACTTAAATTTAAAGAATAGCTTATGAAAATTACTTTAAAGGTCGAGGAGGCTAAAGCAGATTTTTTCTTGGAGTTGCTACACAACTTTGAGGATTTCATTACCATTGAATCCACCACTGCTCCTGACTTAACACCGATGCATAAGGAAATTTTGGATGAGCGTTTAGACCTTTTCTATAAGGCTGAACCCGAAGATTTGTTAGATTGGGAAGAGGTGGAAAAAGAACTAGCAGCCAGCTTATGACTTACAGTATTCAGTTATTACCACAAGCACGTACAGACCTTCAAGAGATTATGGCATATTACAAAGAACGAAAAAAGGGCTTGGATGCTCGCTTTTTCAAACATCTAGTTGCTTCCATTCGATTGTTGCACAGCAATCCGCTTATCTTTCAAGTCCGCTACAAGCGAGTGCGGCAAGCGCCCATCAAAAAATTCCCCTTTTGGATTCATTATTTGGTCGATGAACAGCAGCAGCAAGTCGCCATCATTGCCGTTTTGCATAGTGCACGTGATCCGCGTAATTGGATGGAGCGTGTGTAAGTGTTAAAATGTGTTAAAATTCAGCCTTTTTTACTTGACGACAAATGTATCTGATAAG
>JBCDFY010000361.1:0-5730 GCA_039176995.1 Bacteroidota bacterium | reverse complement strand
TCTAATGGTACCTCTCCCAAAGAGCCTTCTAAGGCTTGGCGACCAAACTCAACCCATATTTTATCAAATGACTTCTCATAATCGTAGAAATTTTCACTTGATGCCTTCTGTTTCTCTATTGCTTCCCATTTTTTTGTCGCTAATGCTATAAATTCTTCTTTATTCATCCTGATTTTTCCGCTAATTTAGGGCTTTCTGAACTTTTTTTTCTCCTAACGACATTTTGAGATGCGCCCAAGAAGAACTACTCAATATTGTTAGGGAATATTTTCTGCATCAACCTGTGAAATCAGCCTATATCTTTGGTTCTGTTGCTAGAAATGAACACACGAAAGATAGCGATTTGGATATTTTGGTTGCTTTTAAAGACACCTACAAGACGACCTTATTTGATTTGATTGGGTTTAAGCAAGACTTGATGCAATTGACTGGTTATGAAGTAGATATAGTTCAAGAGGGTACTGCATATCCTCATGTTCAGAGGGAATTTGGGAAGGAAAAAATTGCGGTGTATCTCTAGAGTGTTAGATAATTTTTGTCAGTAAATTTTAATGCCTCTCTGACAGACATCAATACTTTGCCTAAAAGATTCTTTCCTTTCCAGTTCGATTGGTCTAGTGCCAATTCGTCATTTGCTCTGAAGCCTATTCCCCAAATTAAATCATATGGTGATGCTTCAGCCATTATTTTATTGCCAGTTGCTAGTAGCCGTTCTTTTAAGTCTTCATGTCGACTAAATTTCAAGTAGTTTCCATACCATACAATTCCAATTTTATTTTTATCCCAAATTTCAGGTACAAACCCATTAATTTGACGACCCAACTTTTGCTGATTTGCAGGACTCTGCTCGTTTAGAATCTCTTTTGCTATTTCATGGTCTTTAAACAACTTTGCTTTCTTAAACATCATATATTGCTCACAGCAATTGTAAGTTTTTCCATCAACATCAATCATATTTCTCAATGTCCATTGCCCAAATTGGTGTTTCCAAAAAAGATAGTATTTATCGGTTTCTTTCATATCTATTCTTTATTTCTTCGCAGCAAAAATAATATCAAAACTAAGCTTCCAATCCCCAACAAATACCACCAAACCTGACGCTTCTCCCCCACAACTTCCTCCACCACCAACAACTGATTCACCGCTTGCTGCGTCAACACCTGCCGCTCCCCACCTATCCAATCCACGATCACCGAATCCACTACCGTCGCATCACCCAAACCAAAATGCGCCAGCGTAGAATTTTGTGATAAATGACTCGAACCGCCGCCGTCAATTTCGCGAATCATCTGAGTATCGCCGACTACTATTTTCACGCGTGAACCTAAACCATTGGTTTCCGCTTGCTGACCTAATAGTTTAATTTTCAACCAATTGCCTGCAGTAGAATCATTTCGATAGAGTAGCGTATTGGAAGCTACTGGATATTCTGGTAGCACTGCTTTTTGATTAACGACCAGCAGATCTAAGTCGCCATCATTTTCCATATCAAAAACCACTGAACCTCTTCCAAGACCATAATCTTTTAGTCCGACTAAATGCGCAATTTCAGTGTATTGATTGTTTTGATTTTCAAAATAGAAATTATTGAAAGGCGTACAATTCGGATTCAAATCACCATTGGAAACGAACAAATCTAGGTCGCCATCGTGGTCAAAATCTGCGAAGTTCGCACCCCAACCAATTTTGAAAAGTCGCGTGCCTAGTTCCTTTGCTTTTTCTACAAAAGGTTCGCTTGTGCCTTGATTGACCATGAAATAATTGAAGCGAATATTAGTAATAAAATAGTCTAACCAGCCATTGTTGTCATAATCACCTACCGCCGAAGTCATCGCGTTGATGCGCAAATCCATATCCAGTTCTTTCTCGACATAAGTGAATCTTTCGGCTGGAAATTCATTGCGCAATAAGTAGTTAGGCTTTGCTTTGTAGCCAAAATCGTGATTCACTAGCAAGTCTTGATCGCCGTCATTGTCAAAATCAGTGAATAGACCACCGAACCCAAAACCTTTGTGCGTCAAACCATAATCTTCGTAGACATTTTTGAAATATTTACCTTTCACATTCAGCAGCAAATAGCCTTTCGCGGTATTATTAGCATTGACGATGGTAGCGTCGTTGATTTCTTTAAGCGGACCTGTGTAATCATGGAAATAATTGCCGACATAAGCGTCGGGATAGCCGTCGGCATTGAAATCACCGAAGCAAATGCCTGTGCTGAAAGAGTTCATTTGGTCGAGGCGAAAATTAGTGGCCGCATCGCGGAAAGTTTGGTCACCATTGTTGAGGAAAAGCAAATTTTTGGCTCTTGGAATGACTTGAGTGCTGTCCATCAACTTGTTAGTCGTGATGAACAAATCTACCCAACCGTCGCGATTCACATCGGCAGCGGCTACGCCTTGGGTTACAAATTCTTTGGTCATTGCTAGACCTGCGTTTTCTAGTACATTTTCAAAAGTGCCATCGCCCTTGTTCAAATACAAGCGATCTTCATTCATGCCGCCCGTCAAATACAAGTCTTGAAAACCATCTTTGTTGAAATCCAAGACACAAGCACCGCCGCCGAGAAAGCCCTCGTAAACGTGGAATTGATGGTCAATTCCTGCTTGTTGACTGATATTTGTGAAAGTCGTTTGGGCGCATATTAAATTGGGAATACCTAGAAGAATTATATATGAGGGAACAGCAAATAAAGATGAAGTTTTAATATTCAAAGCTCTGATTTTCAATGTTTTGAAAGTATATTTCTAGTTTTCCAATTTCTGATTTTTCTTTTATTCTTTCTCCACCAAACCATCTTCCTGATAGCAAGCAATTCCCTTGTCAATCATGGCTTGAATTTCGGTCTCCAATTCAGGCGTTAAATACTTTACATGAAAGCAGCTTTTCCCTTTCAAAAATTTCTGTAATTCTTCAGAAAGCGTACCTTCAAAGTGCTGAACGTGTGTGTAAACTGGGAAAAAATAAAGGCGTACATCCTTGGGTTTAGGAATTACACTGGCGAAATAGTGCCCATCTACTTTTTGCTTGCCTTGCATCGTTGGAATCGTACCTGCCACCTCAAATTTTTTATCATTTTCCGCATTGATTTTTAGTTTAGGTTGATGCGATTTGAGGAAATCAATGAGGCGTTGCTGAATGGTTAGAATGTCTTTTGTCATCGTTCAATAAATTTGATAGCTGGCATAAAAGCTCAAATGGTAGTTGCGAAAAAGCGTATATGGACCACTTGAATTACCAAATCTTGCGCGTTGTCTCTTTTCCTCTTCCGTTAGTTCATCTTGGTAAAAATTAGTCAAGGAGATGTTGGAGCGAACCCCCAAATTGAAGTTAGGAAGTAGTTCAAAATGCATCCCAATGATATAATTCAGATCAGTTCTCTTGAAATCTGTTGCCACTTCTGTAAAACTATAATCCAATCGGTTTAATTCTTCTCTAATGTCACTAGACAAGAGTCGAGCGATAGAAAAACCAGTTTCCAATTCTAGTGGTCTGTAGTTCTCTAAATCAGAGATCAACTTGATGCGGACTAAAATTGGAGCTTCCGCATAATTCAAACCTAGAATGCGTTTTTTCTCGGTAAAAAGTAAATCATTATATTCTATCCGACTTCCCTTTTGGCTGTAGAGCAATTCAGTCACTAAATTAATCCTTCTACTAATGACCGCTATTCCTTGCAAGCCTCCCACAATTCCTCGTTTATCATAACCACTGAAACGATCTCCATCTATTTGAGATAAGTTAGCTCCAACTATGATGCCTGCATGAAATCGCTGTTTTGGGTTAAATCGCCTTTTTTGTGCGGTGGCTTGAAGCGCGAAAAGCAGAAGCATTCCTAAGATTCCGATGTTGAGTAGTCGTTTCATCTCCTTTATTGAATTGAGCAATACAGTAAAGATAAACGATATACTTTTATTATTTTCTGATTTTTGCTCACTTTTACTTCAATTCGACATAATTATTCTAATTAAAAAAGCTACATTTGGTACTTCAAATACTTTCGTAAAAGAAAAAAACAAGAGTACCTTGATTGATATAAAAGAAGCATCAAAAAAATTAAGTCTAACCCCTCAGCAAGTACGAAATCTGTGTCGAGAAGGAAAGATAAAGGCAGAAAAAATAGGCAGTTCTTGGGGTATAGAAGGAGAAGAGATCAGTAGATATTATAGTGAATCCTCTTGTGGAATAGTTGCAGATCAAGAGTTGGCACTTTATAGAAAGAAAGTTAAGCACCCTTTAGTTTTGAGCCTTTTTAGTGGTGCAATGGGATTAGATATAGGACTGGAAAAAGCAGGTTTCCACACCCATCTAGCCAGTGAAATAAATACTGCTTGTCGCAAAACCATTTTAAAAAATAAGCCTGATCTTGCCTTAATAGGAGATATTAGATTGTATACGCCTGATCAAATTTTAGAGCAAGCAGGACTGAGTAGGGCAGATGAAGTTGACCTAATTGCTGGTGGTCCTCCTTGTCAGGCATTTAGTACGGCTGGAAAGCGAAGAGGATTTGAAGATGAAAGGGGAAATGTTTTTTTGAAATATATTGATCTCATCCTTGATCTAAAACCCAAGTACGCAGTTATAGAAAACGTAAGAGGACTACTTTCTGCGCCCTTGAAACATCGCCCGCACAATCAAAGAGGAGAAGGATTTCCATCGCTAGAAGTAGATGAATTGAAAGGTGGTGCATTGTTCCATATTATAAGTAGATTGGAAAATGCTGGTTATGGGGTGAGTTTTAATTTATATAATGCAGCCAACTTCGGAACGCCACAAAAACGAGAGCGTGTTATTTTAATATGCTCAAGAAATGGTAAAAAACCTCCGTATTTAATCCCTACACATTCAGCAACTAATACTGATTTTGAATCTTGGAATACTTTTAGAAAAGCGACAAAAGATTTGAAAGATGTAAAGCATCATTTTGTTAAATTTCCAGAAAAAAGATTACGCTACTACAGAATGTTATCTGCTGGACAGAACTGGAGAAGCCTCTCGGAGGAATTACAGAAAGAAGCACTTGGTGCATCTTATTATTCTGGTGGAGGAAAAACTGGATTTTTGAGAAGACTTGCCTGGGATAAACCTGCCCCCACTCTAGTGACACATCCTGCGATGCCAGCGACAGATTTAGCGCATCCATCCGAAGATCGTCCACTAAGTATAGAAGAATACAAAAGATTGCAAGAGTTTCCTGATGATTGGAAAATTGAAGGGACTTTATTAGAGCAATATAAACAGGTTGGAAATGCAGTTCCTGTGAGTTTAGGATATGCGGTCGGAAAGCTGATTAAGATGTTATTGGAAGGTAAAAGTATTCCACAATATCCCGATTTTAAATATTCGAGGTATAAAATTACAAATGAAGAAACTTGGCTTAAAGATTTTGAAAAAAATGTCTCAGAGTTTAGCCTTGCTCAATGATTTTTTGCTTCGTGTATGCTCCTACTTCAGCAAAGATATTAATCAGATCATTGTATGTATTTGCGCCTCCTATTTTATCCCAAAAATCTTTGCCAATTAGAACACATTCATCTTGGTGCATATTAAACAACTTGAAAGGAATTAACCAGTTATAATCATTTCTTTCCTTACCTCCAGGATTGTAAAATAAACTAAAATAGGTTTGATAGTTTGGATTATGTGCTTTAAGGAGTAACATATCTTTCTTGGCAATTTCAGTTTGATCTAAGTTGGGTTTGACTGTTTTTATAGAAATGAAAATCTCTT
>JBCDFY010000360.1:0-5731 GCA_039176995.1 Bacteroidota bacterium | reverse complement strand
TATGGTCGCGGACACACCACTAACAACAATCTGAATCTAAACTATCGCAAAAACAAGCTGAACCTGTTTGGCAGCTATTCTTTTGTTGCCGTTGCGCAAGAGCAATTGTTCCAAACCAATCGTAATGTGCTTTTAGGTATGGAAGAAGAACGCTCTACTACCGTCAGCGAACGTGACCCGCTTCGACGCAATCACAATGCACGTTTGGGCTTGGATTACGAAATCAACGATAAGACAATATTTGGCGTTTTGCTTACTGCTTATGACCTCAAATGGGTGATGGATGCCTTGAATACCAACGAATTGTTCTTGAACAATGAACTGACTAGTGTCCTGCTAAGTGATAATCAAGAGCGCAGTCAGTTAAAGAATTTAAGTACGAATTTGAATTTGAAACACGATTTGAGTGCGAAAGCGTCTATCAGTTTTGATGTTGATTATTTGAGTTTTTACAACGATAATCCAACCGATTACACCAATCGGCTTTTGAATGCAGAGCGACAGTTTTTGGAAGAAAATTTGATTCGTTCTATCAAAGAAACGCCGCTCCATATTTGGGTAGGTAAAGTTGATTATAGTCAACAAATCAAGGAGGATTTCAAACTAGAATTAGGTGCAAAAGTGGTCAATTCTGCTTTTGACAATGAGGTAGTTGTAGAAACTTTGGAAGATACGGATTGGGTGCAAGATGCTTCTTTGACGAGCAGTAGCGAACTCTCCGAACAGATTTTCGCAACTTATGCTTCGAGCGATTGGAAAATCAATACGAACACTAGTGCAAAAGTCGGTTTGCGCTACGAATACAGCGACTCCAAATTAGATACGGAAGCTGAAGGTCGGGTTGTAGATCGTCAATTTGGGCAATTGTTTCCAAGTGTATTTTTGTCGCATCAGTTTAGCGAGCCATTCAAAAGTACGCTTTCCTATTCGCGCAGAATCACGCGACCGACTTTTAGAGAACTCGCACCTTTTGTCTATTTTTTTGACCCCAATACTTTCTTTGCAGGAAATACCGCACTACAACCTGCACTGACGGATGCAGTGAAGTTGGATTTGAATTATAAAAGTGTTTTCTTCTCCGTAGAATACGCCGTTCAAGACAGTGCCATTGCTCGTTCCCAACAGCGATTCGATGCTGCAACAGGACGTTTGTTTTTAGTATCCGAAAACCTGAAAAATGCGAAGACTTTATCGTTTACGATTGGCTTTCCAATTCAAATTACGGATTGGTGGAATATGCGTACCAATGCCATTTATTATCGACAAGAAAACAATGCTTATTTAGATAATCAATTGACCCAAATCCAACAAAATTACTTCCAATTCAATGCCAATCAATCTTTCCAATTGCCGCTAGATTTTTCTGCTGAACTTTCGGGTTTTTATATTGGATCACGCCTTTTAGGTGCGCTTCGCTTCGGAGAAATGTATGGCTTGAATTTGGGAATACAAAAGAAATTGGGCGACAAAGGCGGCGTACTTCGTTTCAATGTACGAGATGTACTCAACTCCATCCTATTGACAGGTAACTCAGACATTCCATCACAAAATTTTGCGTTCAATAGCAATTTTGATTTCTCCCAACGCACTTTTTCTTTGAGCTATGCTACCAACTTTGGAAATGATAAGCTAAAAGCGGCTAGAAAGCGACAAACGGGCGCAGTGGAAGAGCAAAGACGGGCGAGTTAGGGTTTTGAATATCGAACATTGAACAAGGGATTACGAATGTTGAAATAATGCGACGGGTAAAGGAATCACCTAACGACTCAAGAGTCAACAACAGCAAATACTGAATATATAATATGAAAATATCAAATATCAAAAGTACAAACTGGAGTAAGTTCTTTATTGGTTTTGCAGTGGTTACCGTCCTGAGTGGTATTTATTTAGTCACGCAGAAAGATTATGTAAGTGGCATTGCAGGTTCGATGACTGGGTTTCTACTGATTTATTTGCAAAAATTTAATCGTACAGTAGAATTGTAGAACTCAAATCGGGGCTGTCTTTGCAAGACTTTTCCGAGCGATATATTTTCCATTGTCCAGTAGTGTATTTCACTACTAGACTACTGGACATTTTAGATTCCAGAAGTAAAGAGAAGTAGACTACATAGCTATACTAGCTGCTTTTCTAAGTGTTTCTAAGTGTGCTTAGTGTTTCAAGTTTGTGTTTTGTCCGGTAGTGTATTTCACTACAAAGACTTTGCTTTAATATCCTGAAAATCAATCTCTTAATTGCCTTATATGCCCTTAGGTGGTTCATTTGTATAGCTCTCAGGAAAAACGCCTTAACTATACTTTACGTTTCGTCTAATTTGTACTCCAAAAACAACAGCAGCAATGAGCAAAGTCCCAAATACCGCAAAGTGCACCCAAGTAGTGGCAGCACCTTCAAACTCCCCTTTTATTCTTGCTACATAGGTCAAAATCATGACTAGGCTAACATAATAGAAATAGACCATTTGCCCCCAAGGCTTTACTTTATGCAATAAAAATGGAGCAAGTACGATCATGGAATACGCCAATGCGCCTCCAATGACTTTTACCGTTTCCAATGGAATGGCATTTAAGTAAACGCTCATCGCTAAGAATCCAAAGTGAATGAGATGTAGGATGGCAAAAAGCTGAATAAATTGACGAACTTGGATGTTGTCAGCAAGTGGTTTTGGGTGCGACCGAGCATAAAGGAAGAAGGTGTAGAGGAAGACGAAAGCAGAAAGTCGTCCTGAATATCTTGCAGCAAGGCGAAAGGTATCAGGCGTGGTATCTTGCAAAAAATAGGAAAGCAAAAAAATAATGATCTCTGCTGCAACACCTACTATCAGTAGATTTGTAAGAGAAGTCTTCATGTTTGAGTTGGTTTGAATTTTGAATTACCAAAAATGAGCATTTTAGTTGAGAATTGAGTAATTAGGCGGCAGAATTAAATTTTAATTATCATATACTTGATATACTTTTGTTCTTCCACTGTATCGTACAAACTGTGCCAACAGCATCGAATCGGATTTTTAGGTCATTTAGCGTCCGACGGGTGGCAATGCAGGCACACCCGATGGTATACAAGTTAATAGGAGATACGGATGGCGAAGTGACGATGACTTTTACTGCATTCTCTTAATGATTTTCTTTATTTTCTATCCGCATCTGACTAAGTTTGCGAGACCTAATCAAATAATGCGATTACTCATGAAAATTGGAATTATTAAGGAAGGCAAAGTGCCACCCGATGCTCGCGTACCCCTCACACCCAAACAATGTCGTCACATCCAGACACATTTTCCTGTAGATATACTGATCCAACCATCTAGCAATCGAACTTTTGCAGACGAAGCCTACGAAGCAGAACAACTCACCCTGAGTGATGAAATGGAATCCTGCGATGTGCTGATGGGCGTCAAAGAAGTACCTATCGAACAACTCATTTCTAATAAAACCTACTTTTTCTTCTCTCATACGATTAAAAAACAAGCTTACAATCGTGACTTATTACGTGCCATATTGGACAAGAATATTCGTCTGATAGATTATGAAGTGCTAACCAATGAAGCTGGACAAAGACTTATTGCTTTCGGTCGTTTTGCGGGCATGGTAGGAGCGCACAATGCGCTTTGGACTTATGGCAAACGCACGGGTGCATTTGAACTGAAACGGATGAAAGATCATCTGGATTACGCAGAGGCTAAAGCATATTACCAGTCTGTTGATTTTCCTGCCTTAAAAATCGTTTTGACTGGCACGGGCAGAGTAGGGCAGGGGGCTGCTCAGGTGCTGCGTGATATGGGCATACGAGGAGTGCGTCCCAAGGATTTTCTAGCGCAATCTTATGAGGAAGCGGTGTTCACACAATTGGTCTGCCATGATTATGCAGAGCGAAAAGATCGACAGGCATTCAGAAAACAAGATTTTTTCGATCATCCAGAGTGGTTTCAATCTAAGTTTGCGCCCTACACATACCTTAGCGACATCATGATTAATGGAATTTATTGGGATAATCATGCACCTGCCTTTTTTACTAAGGAAGAGATGAAAAAAGAAGCTTTTAGAATAAAAGTCATTGCGGATGTGACTTGCGATATTGCGCCTGTCAGTTCCATTCCTTCTACTTTGCGACCGAGTACCATAGCTGACCCCGTCTTTGGTTATGACCCATTGCAAGCGGCAGAAGTTGAAGCTTTCCAAGCTCATACTATTGATATGATGACTATAGACAACTTGCCGAATGAACTGCCAAGAGATGCTTCTACTGCTTTTGGACAGCAATTCACTAAGCACATATTACCTGCACTATTGAAAGAAAAAAGCGAGATTATTGAACGGGCAACAGTGGCAGAAAATGGGCAACTAGGTACTCATTTTCAGTATTTAAGCGACTACGTTGCAGGGAAATGATTAGAGCTTGTTTGGAGCAGGATTGAACTGTAAATCACCAGTTTACGGTTCTGGCGAAGAGAATAATAGCGACTTTATTGTTATAAACGAGCGATTATTTTCAAAGTCAGGTTCGGAAAATATTGGTTTACAGGAAGATAATGCTCCAAACATGCTCTAAGGTAAAATAGTGATAGCAACCACTAGCTGGATGGCGGGCGTTCTCCACTAAAATCAGATCTGGTAAGATAGACGATGACTAGACCGATCATGACCATAGCAACCTTGGCTACGAACCCAAATAGTGGGCTAGGAGCGTCCAGCCACATCAAGAAAGAAAGTTTAGCTCCAATTAAGCTCAAAATGAGTGCTAAGAAGCCATAGAGAAAAAGCAAGAAACCAATGAATGTCCAAAGACCTTTTCGTTTTAGCATGTTAGTATCAACTTTTTTCTATAACCAATTTTTTGTACAGATTGTTGAAAGAAACACTGAATTGAGTTGGTAACAAAAAAAGATTCGACTTCCGAGAGGAGAGCCGAATCCAAAAAAAGACTACGCTAAATTTATGCTTTACAGCATTACCTTATTGTTCTTCTAGCGATTCAAAAATGCCTGTGAGAAATTCAGTTAGGGTAGGAGTAATGTAAAGAGATTTAGTTACAAATTGTTGAATCCAGCATAGTTCTTATGCTAAGGCAGTTATTTATACTTCACCACTTATTGTAGATAATAATGCAACTGAGGTAGTTGTTTGTGATTTAATTTGCAACTGTTTAGAGAGACTGAAGTGTGTGGTATTGTAATAACTTACGCACAAATATAAAACTTAATATGGATATTACAATTTTAGCAGCACAAATTTGTGCAAAAAATATTTTTTAATGCAGATATTCGCTATTTTGGTTATTTTATAGATATTAAATAGCAAATATTTCAATTGTCTATCTGACGAAAAATTTAGGGATAATATTCTGATAATCAATATTTTATTGAGTAGGTATTACGTGGAAGTAAAAAATACCTGCATTCAGGTATTACGTATTTTGATAAAAGAAATCTTTCTATAAAATTATAAAATATATGTTATTTGTGACAGTAATATAGTCGATTTTGTAAAAAACTGATTACTAACATGCAACTGACACTTACATTTTTTCCTAGTAATTGATGCTAGTCAAATTGAACGGAAATGTCATATATGCGAAGTTAGACTTGTGATCGGTGAAGAATCAAAAATAACCTCCACCAAATTTAGGGCAGAATGGTATAATTAAATTGCGGTAACTCTGGGTGGTGTAAAATTCTTTTTTCATCTACCTGTTCTTTAGTTATTCCGAGTCCTTTTTCATATTGCTTGGCATT
>JBCDFY010000359.1:0-5796 GCA_039176995.1 Bacteroidota bacterium | reverse complement strand
GAATTACCGAAATGGGAAAAGCCGTGATGAGTATCGGCACTAGCGCAGCGATTAGGATGACCCATCATACGCCTATTCCTGATGTAGATACGCAATTGTTTAACTACATTTTGGATGAAAAGCACTATGTGATTGGTGGCCCAAGCAATAATGGTGGTGTCGTCTACGAGTGGTTTCAAGAGACTTTTGGAACGATTGAGGCAGCAGCAGACCTACCGATTGGTTCAGCGCGATTACTCTTTTTGCCCTACCTTATGGGAGAACGTGCGCCCGTCTGGAATACAGATGCAAGTGCAGCTTTCATTGGTTTGCGCAAGCTACATACTACGGCACACTTGCTGCAGGCTGCTTTGGAAGGAATCATTTTAAATCTGTATCAAATTGCACAGTCTTTAGAACAAACAGAGACAAAAATTGAGGAAATTTATGCAAGCGGTGGCTTCACTAAAAACGAAACAGCCATGCAGATACTAGCAGATGTTTTCAATGCTAAAGTTTATTTACAAACCCATCAGGAAGGGACAGCGCTGGGTGCTGCAATTTTGGGTTTTCAAGCCTTAGGTATAACAGTTAATACCGTTCTGCCTGAGAAAGCTAGTTTTTCACCGAATGCCTCTGCGCACCAGCAGTACCAAGCACTTTTTGAAATTTGGAGCAATTTGTATGGACAATTAAAGGAAAGTTTTGCTGCTTTGCGTGATTTTTGAATGTAACTAACTATTTATTTCTTATCATCTATCAATCCACAGCAATATGCGCTTTATCTTTATTTTTCTTTCGTTATTCTTTACCAGCACAGTGCATTTAAACGCTCAAAAAAACACTTACCTCAACCAAAAATATTGGGGTATCTTTGTACAGTATGGAATTGCTTATTACGACCTGCCCGAACAACAGCGCTATCAACCCTTGCTGATAGGTGCGATCCATCATCTACCCATTTATCAAACTAAAAACGCCTTCAACGTAGGCGTGAACATTATGCCACAAATAGGTTTAGTTCGTTACAATAATCGACTAAATATTGAATTCGGTGCCAATGTGCAATTTGACGCTAACTTGGCATTAGCAGAAAAACACATCCTCAGCTTTCGGGCAGGTGCAGGGCCACACTTCGTTAATGTGCGCACAAGAAGGCAAGCCAAAGGCTTCATTTTCTCGGATAATTTCGCTTTTGCTTATCGCACTAAGCTCAAAGATACGCAGCAATTGGGTATTACCGCGGGTTGGCGACACCTATCCAACGCAGGTCTCATGCAGCCCAATTCAGGTTTAGACAATATTATGCTGGGCTTCGAGTTTGCTAGATGGTATTAGGTGGGTGCGAAGTTTATAAATGATATTTGAAATAAATTCGAGTGAAGCTCCTGAGATCGCGCAACAAGTATGTACAAAGTTTTTTATGGACGGAAACACAAATACTCACTGATTTTTTAGAGAAAATCAGTGAGTATTTGTGTTTCCGTCCGAAGAGAACTACCGAGCATAATTGTTGCGCGATTTTCTGACATTGACTTGAACTATGCCTAGATGAGATGTTAAGAAAAATAAGAGTTTGTAGGTTACTAAAATTATACTATAAAATATTATTTCATGCTATCAAGGCGCATCAAAAAGCGATATATAGTGTTGGGTAATTGGTTATTTACACGATGTGTGTACCGTAAAAATTACTGTAAGCCCATCAGTTCCTAAATGAATTATTTACATAGATAAGAATTTATACCGCTCATGTCAACCGTACTTCAAGCATCACTTTTTGAATTTCTTCAAGACATCAAAGACAACAATAACCGTCCGTGGTTCGCAGAAAACAAGCCGCAATACCAAGCTGCCGTTGGACAATTTAAGTCCTTTATGGCTACTGTAGTAGATCGCCTTAGTTTTCATGACAAAATAGAAGGCAACAAAGCGAAGGTGTTTCGTATCTATCGGGATGTGCGCTTTTCAAAAAATAAAACGCCCTACAAAACCAATTTCAGTGCGGGTCTGCAAAGGGCAGGCAAACTGAGAAGAGGCGGCTACTATATATCACTTTCACCCAATGAAAATATCGTAGGTGGTGGCTTCTTTCAGCCCGAAAGAGCGGATTTACTACGCATTAGACAGGATATTGCAGCAGATGATGAACCATTGCAGCAAATCATTGCAGCAGAGCAATTTCAATCATTTTTTGGTAATTTGCAAGGTGAACAATTGAAAACCGCACCACGTGGTTTTCCAAAAGATCACCAAGCCATTGATTTACTTCGACACAAATCTTTTATTGTCACTCGATCATTTCAGCAAGCGGAAGTACTATCTGCTCATTTTTTAGATCAAGTCGTAGAAACCTACCTTGCGATGCACCCTTTTTTCGACTATATGACGGAAGTACTGACAACCGATGCGAATGGAGAACTGATTGTTTAGTGCTTACTAAGCTCGCCTTTAGCCTTTTGCTATTAGCTGTTGGCTTAGTTCGTAAGTAATTATAAATCAATACGATAAATTTACTCACACGCCTACTTTTTGGCCAAGCGTGAATAAATTCATTGTATTCAAGCTGCGCGATATCAGCCAATAGCTAAATGCCAACTGCTAATGGCTAAAGTCGAGCTAACCAAACACTGTATTCTATAATATGCCTAAGAAAATAGCATTTATCAACAAAGCGCATCCTATACTAGAGCAAAAACTACTCGAACTCGGCTACGAATGTCATGCGCACCATGACACCCCAAAAGCAGAACTGGAAGCACAGTTATCTAATTATTTTGGGGTAGTGATGCGCAGCCGTATTCCAGCCGATCGCACATTCATAGATGCGGGTAGCCAACTCAAGTTCATTGCCAGAGAAGGCGTCGGTGTGGAACACATTGACGTAGCGTACGCCGAAACAAAGGGTATCCAAGTTATCACCTCTCCCGAAGGTAGTCAGGATACCGTTGCAGAACATGCGATGGCTTTTCTACTCAATTTGCTCAATAAGGTCAGTCGTGCGAACCAGCAAGTCAAATCAGGCATCTGGAAACGCGAAGCCAATCGAGCCGTAGAACTCAAAGGTAAAACGGTTGGTATCATTGGCTATGGTAATATGGGACGTGCCTTTGCCCAAAGACTTAGCGGCTTCGATTGCAAGGTGATTGCTTACGATAAGTACAAAAAAAATTATGGTGATCAATACGCTGCTGCCGTCGATTTAGCGACTCTCCAAGCCGAAAGTGACATCATCAGCTTACACGTTTTCTACGAAGCAGCTAATCATTTATTCGTTAACGATGCTTACCTCAGTGCATTCAAGAAAAATATATTTGTGATCAATACTGCCAGAGGCCTAGTGTTGCATACCGCCGACTTAGTGAAGCATCTAAAGACTGGTAAAGTTCAGGCTGCGGCTCTGGATGTATTGGAGTACGAAGAACAATCTTTTGCCCAACTAAATGCAGCAACTTTACCCGAAGCTTTCACTTACCTCACTCAATCTGATCGCGTGATTTTGTCGCCTCACATCGCAGGTTGGTCGTTTGAATCTAAAGAAGGTCATGCGCGGGTGTTGGGCGAGAAGATTGCGAAGCGGTTTGGTCGTGAGAATATTTAAAAGTTCTCGTCTCCTAAAAGTTATTTTGGACAGATAATTACTACATTTGCCAATATTTGTCAAGTCAACAATTGAACAATGAATAAATTTGGCGCAACAATAAGAAATAAAAGAGAAGCAAGTGGGCTGCTGCTTAGACAGTTGGCTGCTAAGTTGGAGATTGATACAGCAATGTTGAGTAAAATTGAAAGAGGGGAAAGAAATGCAAAACGCTCTCAAGTTTCCATACTCGCAGAAATCCTAAAACTCAATGAGGAGGAATTATTGACTTATTGGTTGGCAGATAAGGTTTATGAAATAGTAAAATATGATGAAGTTGGTTGCCAAGCATTAAAGGTTGCGGAAAAAGAATTTGAGTACAGTAAAACCAAAAATCGGTGACATCACAAGACAGAAAAAATAAATTAGAAGAATTAGTAAACGAGTACAAACGCTTTAAGGAGGAAGGAAAATTAGATTTGACCTCTGAAGAAACGATTCGTACTTGGCTAAATAATTTACTCGAATTATTTGGCTGGGATGTTAGAGACACATCACAGATATTACAAGAAAAAGTTCTTTCTAAAATAGAGAAGGAAAGGTTAAAAAAAATAGATTCTACAAGTACCCGACCCGATTATACTTTCAAAGTTGCGAAACAAAAGATAACTTTTTTAGACGCAAAAGACTTAAGGGTAAACTTAACCAATGATAAAGAATCCGCCTTTCAGATTAAATCTTATGGGTGGTCTATTTTAGCCCCTTGTGCATTCATCTCCAATTTTGAGCAATTCGCCATATATGATTGTACTTATATGCCACATAGAGACCAAGAGGCAAATTTTGGAAGAATATTCTTGTCGATTGATGAGTATGTAGAAAAGTATGAAATCTTAGAAAACCATCTACTAAAAGAAAATATTTATGGTGGTAAACTAAATGAACTCTATAGCGATACCTCAATAACAGGAGTAGAAAAAGTATCGCCTGATTTTGCTTTTGCGGATTTACTCTCTGATTTTAGAATCAATTTAGCAAAAAACATCTATGAAAATAATCAGGAGATAATTGGTGACAATTCCGAATTACTAAGTTACATCGTTCAGATTGTAATTAATAGGATTTTATTCATTAGAGTATGTGAAGCCAGAAAATTAGAAGAAGAAGGGCTGCTCACTTCATTTCAGACCGAAGGATTTTGGGAAAAGTTTAAAGAATCATCCTACTTTACCTTTTATGACCATTATGACGGACCTCTTTTTGAACGAATTGATTCGATACATAATTTGAATGTTTCAGACGAAGTATTTCAGAACTTACTTCAATATTTATACTACCCGTCTCCATATCGCTTCGATGTAATACCAACTAAATTGCTAAGTGACATATACGAAATATTTCTTTCAAAGAAATTAAAAATAGAGCATAACGATGTTCAAGATGAGTTAAAGAGTGAATATTCAAAAACTAAAGGTGCCGTAAGTACCCCCCAATATATTGTCAAAGAAATATTAAAAAGAACAATTAGAAGGAGTGATTCTTCTTTAAGTAGCATTTCTAATTTACTAAACACAAAAGTATTAGATATAGCATGCGGTAGTGGTGTTTTTGTAATAGAGACATTTGATTACTTAGAAGATGTTTTAATTGAATTATACAGTTCTAATCCGATTGCTGATTTTAGTAGCTACTTCATTCAAAATGAACATGAACTTATTCTCAATTTAGCAGGAAAAAAAGCAATACTTGACAATTGTGTATATGGCGTAGATATAGACCCTGAGGCAGTTGAGGTAGCTAAAATGTCATTAGCATTAAAAGTAGTTGAAAATTCAGACTTCCCTCATATATCTGAACAAATTGGGTTATTTGGTGATAAGATTTTAAGTGGAATTGGGGAAAATATTAGGTGTGGAAATTCTTTGGTTGATAGTCTTATCTTGGAACAATATCCTAACCTAATTGATAATGAAGAAGAACTTATAAAGACAAATCCTTTTGATTGGAATTCAGAGGAAGGATTCCAAAATGTGTTTGAAGAGAAAGGCGGATTTGATTACATAATTGGGAATCCACCTTATGTGGAAGTAAAAAATTACAATATTGAACTTCCTTCAATGCATGCCTATATTAAAAAGAATTATTCCTCATCTAAGAATGGGAAAATTGATTTGGCAATTCCATTTTTAGAACGAGCAGTATCTTTGTTAAATGATAGTGGAAGGCTTGGTTATATT
>JBCDFY010000358.1:0-5822 GCA_039176995.1 Bacteroidota bacterium | reverse complement strand
ATTTTTCATGCTTTTCTCCCTCAAACTCCCAGCGGAGCATCCAAAAAATCCTTCTTAAAAGATTTTTTGGATGCGACCAGAAGAATCTTAAAAAGATGTCCACTTTTGAATCGCATTTTAATGATTGTAATCATTTTGGTTTTCAAAATGAAAATTTTTTGATTGCTATCTTCTAGTCAACGAAACTTAATATTATGAACAACGCAGCTTCTCGCTCACTGCCCTCATCATCTGTAATATTTTTTCTACATTTTTTGGAAAAGAAAAAACGCTTAATTAAGCGAAAAACCTATTGCTTGATCTTAGTTAATTAATTGTATATCAATTATTTATGACATAATTAATACCTATCAATTAACAATTAATAGTCCACTACATTACTCACACTATGACAGTAACTACCACCTTCTACCCTGATCCTATGCCTCCTCTTATGCTTACTTCATCCAAAATAGAACAATGGAATCAACAGCTAAAAGTATATGAAGAACTAGAGCAGCGGAAGATTCAGGGAACGAAAGAGCTAGAAAAATGGCTGCTTGATTGGAATGAAATCGCGCTAATCTTCAAAGAAGAATTTGGACGGATTTACATCAACTTTACAACTAAGACTACTGATGAGTTGGCATCGAAACAGTATGAGTATTATTTCAAAAATATTACGCCAGCGGTTGAGCAATTTGATTTTAGACTGAACAAAAAGCTGTTAGAATCGCCTTATTTTGATCAAATTGATCTTACTGCTTATCAAGTTTTTATCCGAAGTATTCGGAATAGTGTTTCATTGTATAGCGAACAGAATGCAAAAAAACAAATAGAAGAACGACTTTTGGTGAAACAATATCGGTCAATTATCGCAAGCGTTCGCGTCGAAATTGAAGGGAAAAAATACACCTTACAGCAAAGTCAAAGTGGAAAATTGCTGGAAGAGATTGATCGGACAAAACGGGAACAGAGTTTTAAGAAAGGCTACGTTGAATTGCTGAAAAAGCAAGCAGCAATAGAGCAAATCTTTGATCAATTATTACGATTGCGGCAAGCAATGGCACGGGAGGCTGGATTTGACAATTATCGAGATTACAAATTCAAGGAACTAGGAAGATTCGACTACGATGCACAAGATTGTTTGACTTTTCATGAGTCTGTTAAAAAAGAAATTCTTCCTCTTTTGGCGCAAATTCACGAGCGCAAAGCACAAAATCTTCAAATCGCTCAACTCTGCCCTTGGGATTTATTCGTAGATGCAGAATCAGATCATCCACTTCAACATTTTCGTTCTAGCCAAGATTTGGTAGAGAAAGCGACAAATATCTTAACTGCTGTGCATCCCTATTTTGGCGATTGCCTTAAAAAGATGAAGGCTAAAGAACATTTAGACTTGGAAACCAGAAGCGGAAAAGTAGCGGGTGGCTACACCATGTCCTTGCCTGTATCTGGCATTCCATTCATGTTTATGAACATCAGTGGAGCAGTTGCGGATTTTCGTACGTTTATCCACGAAAGTGGACACGCCGTTCAATTCTTTTTACTTAATGAGCAGCCACTTGTAACGAGCAAATTACCACCTCCTGAAATCGCAGAATTGGCAGCGATGTCCATGGAATTACTAACATTAGATCAATGGACGCACTTCTTTCCAACCGAACAAGCGTGGAAACGCGCTAAGATTTGGTTGCTAAGCAATGTGCTTTGGCTACTGCCTTGGATTTGTATCATTGATCGCTTTCAGCATTGGTTGTACACCCATCCTGAACACAGCAGAGCTGCGCGAAAAGCGCAATGGCTGAAGTTGCTTGATGAATTTAATACGCCTATGATGAATCGAACCGCTTTTGAAGAAACGATGGACTATACTTGGTTTCGGCAATTGCATTTGTTTGAAGTTCCGTTTTATTATATTGAATACGCGATGGCACAGTTGGGTGCAATTGCGATTTGGAAAAACTACAAAGAAAGAGGGCAAATAGCAATCGAGCAATACATTTCTGCTATGAAATTAGGATACAGTCGTCCGATAAAAGAAGTGTACGCAAAAGCAGGAATTGCTTTTGATTTTTCAAGAGAATACATAAGAGAAATAGCACATTTTCTGAAAGCAGAATTGGATTCATTGCTAGAGAGCTAACAAGATTCTGGCTGCTCAGCTGCTAATTCCCAAAACGTATCTGATTTATCTTCATTTTCTCGATCTAGGCAAGGAAAATCCTTTTCAATTAGTAATGTAAGTTTCTCATTATCAGGAATTTGAATTTGATTTTCTATACCTACTTGATTACTATTCATCCATTGTATTGCGGCTCGATCAGGAATAGAAAGTACGATGCTTTGATCTTCAAAAGTAGCTTGAAGATATTCCGCTTTTTCACTAATCTCTACAACGAATCGGAAGATGACACCAGAGGGAAAACCGATGCTTTCTTCAATGCGTCGCTCGTGTTGAAGGGAAACCAATTCTGATTTCCTGACTCTGATTCTAATGCTGTTGTGCGTGGTTCTTAATTTCATCTTTCATTAGTTCATTTTTAGGGCTGTACGAAGTACGGCAAAACCTGTATTTCTTGTGAAGTTTTTGGCTTGAAAAGTCAGAAAAACGGCATACGACCTACATAAAATCCGCTCAATCCGTGTCAAAAATAAGAACTTCGTACACACTTAATTCATTTTCACAAATAAATTCTGACAAACCTTATCAGTCAATAATAACTCTTGTCCTTTTTCTAGCTGCACTTTTACGGATTCATCATATTCAAATTTCTCAATCATTTTCAGCTTAGTCCCCAACGCTAATTTCAAGCGATCTAAGTATTGCAAAAAGGCGGAGGAATGTTCCTGAACACCTACTAAAACTGCAGACTTTCCAATCTCCAATTCAGAAAGCAAGATCTGCTGTCGTTGCGTAAAATGCCCTTCTGCATCAGGAATAGGATCGCCATGTGGATCGAATTTAGGATGCCCTAAGAATTTATCTAAGCGATTGACCAATTCTTTCGAGTTAATATGCTCCAATTCTTCGGCTATACTATGCACTTCATCCCAAGAAAAATGCAATTTCTCCATCAAGAAAACTTCCCAAAGCCGATGCTTGCGAATGAGCGTCACTGCAATTTTTTTTCCACTTTGCGTAAGTGTTACCCCTTTCCGACTTTCGTAATGAATCAAGCCATTTTCTTTCAATCGCCGAAGCATATCAGTCACAGAAGCAGCAGTTGTTTCCATGGCTTCCGAGATGGCTTTGTTCCTAACTGGATCGCCTTCCGTTTCACTGATCTTGAAGATCGCTTTTAAATAATTTTCTTCCGTAATCGAGACTGATTCCATAAGTGTAATGACTGAATGAATGAATGGTCGAATGAGAGAATACAACTAGGGTAATAACCAGAACCCGTTTACTGTCCACTGTTTCCCGTAGATCGTCTACCGTCCACCGTCCACCGTCATCATAAACTCCAACCCGTGCGATATTCTCGCTTCACAAAAGCATTAGCTTGATTGTAGTTCGTGATTTTCATGCTCTGTCCATCCCACAATAACTTTTTACGACCATCAAAAGACTTTCTTCCTTCTCTACCACCTTTACTCGCAGTTTGATAACTTCTAATGGCTAAATTACCCATTAAAACCGTTTCCGTCAATGGACCAGCATAATCAAATGAGGAAGTTAATGCCTTATGCTCTTTACTATCAAAACCTGCTTTGATCGCATCTGTCCAAGAGACTTGATGCCCATATTCAGACATTTTTTCATTTGGATTTTCTGTTTTGTAATTCTTCGGCATTTTTACCTTCTCTCCTCCTTTCAAATACATCATCGGCTTCAAGCCATAAACACCACAAGTCATCACACCTTTTTCTCCAACCATGATCACACCATTATCGTTGCCTTGTCCAGTGAGTGTATCATCAGCAGGAATTAAATCTGGATAGAATGGACGAACGCCGCCATCATGCCAAATCATTTGAACGGGAGAAGCATTTTTTTTGCTTGCCTCAAATTTTAATTGCACGCGCGAAGAAGGTGGACAACCTTCAGGAATATATTCTGGACTCCAGTTTTTAGTAAATACTTGCCCTACGCTGCATTCTACTTCCGTTGGATAACCTAAGCCCAAAACTCTAAATGGAGGATCAATAATATGGCAACCCATGTCGCCCAATGCGCCTGTACCAAAATTCCACCAACCTCTCCAAGCGAATGGATGATACAACGGATGATAATCTACCATTTCCGCTGGCCCAATAAATAGGTTCCAGTCGGAGTCGCTAATTTGTTTTGGGCGAGCTACATCTTTAGAAGGCACTGGAATACCTTGCGGCCAAATAGGACGATTTGTCCAAACGTGTACAGTATGCACTGTTCCAATTTTTCCTTCGTCTATCCATTCTTGCATTTGAACTTGCGCCGGATTGGATGCTCCTTGGTTACCCATTTGGCTCACAATTTTATGCTTCCGCGCAGCCAAAGTGAGCATTCGTGCTTCATGGATGTTGTGCGTCAGTGGTTTTTGTACATAGACATGAATACCTGCTTGCATGGCTGCCATAGCGGCTACTGCGTGTGTATGGTCGGGCGTAGAAATGGTCACCGCATCAATTTCCTTGCCCATCTCGTCTATCATCTTGCGGAAGTCTTTATAGAACTTCGCATTCTCCCATTTCTTTGTTGCTTTTGAAGCTCTTTCCGCATCAATATCACAAAGCGCAACTACATTTTCGCTTCCTTTATTGAATGCATTATTGATGTCCGAAAATCCTTTTCCTCCAGCACCAATCGCGGCTAAATTTAGCTTATCACTTGGTGGGATGTAGCCTTTTCCAAGCACATGGCGGGGTACAATCATAAATGCACCAGTAGTAACGGCACTGGCTTTCATGAAGTTTCTTCTGGATTCGGTGGTATTCGTTTTTTTCGTTTTGCCCATAAAGCGATTTCTTTTCGTTGTGAAATATAGGGTAATAAAAAACACAGAAATGCTAAATTACAAGGAACTCTTCTGCTCTCCAAAAGTATTTTATAATAGATATCTAATAAAGAGTAAAAGATTGGCTCTCTTTGAAATTACGTGATAATATAAATTTGTCAAATTTAGAACTGATAAGAAGGAACTATACTTATTGATTTTTTCGATAACTCAAAGCGTGAAATTCGACAAATTTTGCCGTTACTCCACGTAAAATCATGTAGAGCAAAAAGATTTAATATTTAGAACTTATGAGGAATCGAAAAATCACATTATTAGATTTAGGAGGAGTGGTATTTCAATCAACAGGCATTTCCAATAACGAAATTGATTGGACAATCATCAGTCAGTTAAACGACCAATATGGAGCGCGTATGGATTTAGGAGAAGATGTTTTTTCTGACTTTTTATCAGAGTATAATCAATTGACTAAGAATAGCTTAGAAGGTGAATTGTTTCTAGAGAAGGTATTTGATACCTTGGAATTTAATACAGCACTCATTGACTTCCTCAGAAAAAGAAGCAATATCA
This sequence comes from Bacteroidota bacterium, assembly GCA_039176995.1. Classification (GTDB taxonomy): domain Bacteria; phylum Bacteroidota; class Bacteroidia; order Chitinophagales; family Saprospiraceae; genus JAAUTG01. The sequence continues at coordinate 333 of JBCDFY010000358.1, read as the reverse complement.
TTATTGTGAGTGATAATTATCGAGAGAACATTGCTTATATCTCCAAACGCTACCATTTCGACGAATGGTCAATCCGACAAGTTTATTCTTATGACTACCAAATGCACAAGTCCAATCCTAATTTCTTCAAATGTCTGCTAGATGATTTGGAAGATTTGCAATATGAAGATTTGGTCTTTATTGACGACAGTCCTTTACTCATGAACAAAGAATAATCATAATGTATAAATTATTGATTTTCAGTAAATAGTTTCATTGGCTTTTTCTATTTAGGGAATATTTGAAATTTCAACAGATAGCATAGGCATTGAAAACCAATCAGTTATAACATAT
>JBCDFY010000357.1:0-5869 GCA_039176995.1 Bacteroidota bacterium | reverse complement strand
CCACCATTTTTGCAGGAACATCGACTGGCTTATTATTTAGGATTTTTTGCGCCCCAAAAAAAGTATTATTTCATTCCTTATATGCTGCTGCTCCCTATGCGGCTATTGTACCTCAATTTGAAGAAGTGAGCGAATTAGCGTCTTTTATTTGTGAGCGGAATTATTCTTTTTAGTTATCATAGAAATAGCACAGTATTCTACACTACAAACAATAAATGTATCAAGACTTAATAGATAAGAAAAAAAAAATCTCGGTGACTGGTCTAGGCTACGTTGGCTTGCCACTAGCATTGGAGTTCGCCAAGCACTTTAGCGTCATCGGTTTCGATATTAATGAAGAGAGAGTAGAGCTAATGAAACAAGGGATTGACCCCTCCAAAGAGTTAGACTCGAGTGCTTTCGAGGGGACAGATATTCTATTCACCACTGAGCCCGAAGACTTAAAAGCAGCACATTTACACATCATAGGAGTACCTACAGATATAGACGAGTATCGTGTGCCAAATTTGACACCGCTGAAAAAGGCATCTAAGAACTTGGGGAAAGTACTAAAAAAGGGGGATTACGTAGTGTACGAATCTACGGTCTATCCAGGCTGTACGGAAGATGATTGTATTCCTTTGCTAGAGAAAGGGTCTGGACTGAAAGCAGTAGCAGATTTTAAGGTAGGTTATTCCCCCGAGCGTATTAATCCAGGCGATAAGGAACGAACCTTGACCAAAATCTTGAAAGTAGTTTCGGGGTGCGATGAGGAGACATTGGAAGAAGTTGCTAAGGTGTACGGACACATAATTGAGGCGGGTATTTACAAAGCGGCTTCTATAAAAGTAGCGGAGGCAGCAAAAGTCATCGAAAATACGCAGCGTGACATCAACATAGCTTTGATGAACGAGTTATCGATGATTTTTGATCGAGTGGGTATAGACACCAAAGAAGTCTTGGAGGCAGCAGGTACGAAGTGGAATTTCCTAAAATTCTACCCTGGTTTGGTGGGCGGACACTGTATCGGTGTCGATCCTTACTACTTGACTTACAAAGCACAAGAATTAGGTTTTGTGCCACAAATGATATTGAGTGGTCGTAAAACGAACGAGGACATTCCTTCTTTTATCTCCAATAAATTGCTTAAAATCCTATTGGAAAAGGGCAAAAATCCGAGTCAATGTAAGGTATTGGTGCAAGGCATCACGTTCAAAGAAAACGTCTCCGATATTCGCAACTCCAAAATTGTGGATTTGATTAAAGATCTGATGTCCTATTCAATCAATGTACACATCACCGATCCGCATGCTTCTCCAAATGAAGTTGCGCACGAATACGGATTGACTTTAGTGGAGCAAGCTTCCAGCAATTATGATGCGATCATTACGGCGGTTCAGCACGATGAATATGCGCAGCAATCTGTGGAAGATTTGGGTGGACTAATGAATGGCGAACCTATTCTATTCGATTTGAAAGGTATCTTTCAGCCCGATAGCTTTTCCGAAAAATTCACGTACTGGCGATTGTAGATGAGAATTTTGGTCTATTGTTCCACTTTTCTTGCACCAACGATGACCTTTATTTATAATGAGGTTATTCAGCTCTCTAAAACAAACGAAGTTTTAGTGCTTTGTCAAGAAAGAAAATCTGTAGATAAGTTTCCATTTGAATCTTTGAGGGTATTGAAGCTAACACCTTTAGCAGAGCGTATTTTCTGGGCGATGCTTAGAAGATTAGGCTGGAATAAAACTTATTCTGCTAGCCTTAGCCGACAATTAGAGTCCGTCATTCAAACGTTTTCACCTGATTTAATACATGCGCATTTTGGTGGTTCTGGCATTTTAATGATGGATAATATCAAAACAAAACAAATTCCCATTTTTGTCCACTTTCATGGCTTCGATGCTTCGGCACTTCTAAAATTGCAGCATTATCGTGATCGAATTAAGCGCTTGCTGAGTACAAAAAACGTATATCCTATATTCGTTTCGCAGTATATGCGATCAAAATTTGATGCTTTAGACATATCTATCGAAAAAAGCAGTATTCTATATTATGGGATAGATATTAAAAAGTTTCAGCGAACTAGTCGACCGCCAAAAAAGCCTTTTATTTTTTTGCAAGTGGCTAGTTTTAGAGACAAAAAAGGACAAATATATACTATTGAAGCTTTTGCAAAATTAAAAGCGCAGCTACCCGACCAAGCGGTGCGTCTAGTTTTTGTTGGAGATGGCGAAACTAAAGATGAATGCGAAAGCTTGGTATATGATTTAGGTATTTCTAGCTCTGTCGATTTCAAAGGTGTGCTTGGTGGTGCGAGCATCGTTGAAGAGCTCAACAAGGCGCATTGCTTCGTTCATCATAGCATTACTGCTGGTAATGGAAACCAAGAGGGCATTCCCAATGCGATTATGGAAGCGATGGCAATGGAGCTGCCTGTGCTTAGTACTTATCATGCAGGTATACCTGAGCTGGTAGAAGATGGTAAACATGGTTATTTGGTAGAAGAAAAAGACGTGAATATTTATGCCGAGCGAATGAAGGATATACTCACTTGGGACTATTTACCAGAAAACCGTTTGAAAGTGAAAAGACAATTTGAGCAGGAAAGGCATGCAAACAATCTACTGGACATCTACAAAGATCGCCTTGCAAGTGCTTGAATGGAACAAAAAACATTTATCACAGGCTTAGTTTCTGTCGTTATCCCAACACGGAATAGAGTAAATCTTCTACAAAGAGCCATTAAATCCGTACAGAACCAAAGTTACAAGCAAATCGAAATACTTGTCGTAAATGATGGTTCAACTGATAAGACTAGAAAATACCTTGAGCATCTTGCTGCACAGACCGATAATATACGTGCTTTTCATAACTATCCGAGTAGAGGAGCTTGTAATGCTAGAAATGTAGGTGTTCAAAATGCCAAAGGAGAATATCTGACCTTATTAGATGATGATGACGAATACTTGTCAAAGCGAATTGAAATATTGCTTAGGTACATCAAAGTGCAACCTGAATTAGCTTTTGTTTGTTCGGGCTTCTTCAAAGTGCTACCCGATAAGCGCATGCTCGTCAACAACAAGCGAAAAATATTAACGCTAGAAAATGTCTTCTGGAAAAATACCATGGGAAATTCCATGTTAACTTTTACAAGTAAAATTAGAACTGTAGGTGGATTCGATGAGCAGTTAACTTCTGCGCAGGATTATGATTTATTCGTTCGACTAATCAAACAATATGGGCGCGCTTTAAGAATCGAAGAAGGACTTTTGATACAGCATACAGAACACGGTGGAGCTAGAATTGCTAATCACCCAGATCGTTATAAAGGATTACTTAGATTCTACAGAAAACATGCTAAAGACATGACGCTAGCCCAAAGACAGTACTTCTCTTATAAGTATCGAAAGAGCCAGCATCGTATAGGAGACTTGACTGCATTTAGCAAAGCATTTTGGGATTTACCATTTAAGTATAAATACCTCGAAATTGGGCATTTTGTCAAGAAATTTTTCACGCAAGGAACAAGTTACTTCAAAAAGAGATAACGTAATGAATATCTTGGTCACAGGCGGTGCTGGATTCATTGGCTCTAACTTAGTAGAAAGTTTGTTAGAGTTAGAAAATGTACAAAAAGTTAGGGTACTCGATAATTTAGCCACTGGTTTTCAGCATAATATCACTACTTTTTCAACGCATCCCAAGTTTGAGTTCGTGAAAGGTGACATTAGAGATATTTCAACTTGTGAGCGCGCTTGTCGTGGAATAGATTTAATCACGCATCAAGCAGCTTTAGGTTCCGTGCCAAGATCAATCAAAAATCCATTGACCACCAATGCCGTCAATATCACTGGTTTCCTCAATATTTTTACGGTAGCTAAAGATTTAGGTATTAAACGAATTGTCTTTGCAGCTTCTTCCTCTACTTATGGTGATAGTAAAACACTTCCTAAAGTTGAAGATCGAATTGGTGCGCCGCTTTCTCCTTATGCAGTCACTAAATACGTGAATGAGCTGTATGCTAAAGTCTATGCAGATTTGTACGGTATAGAATTTATTGGACTTCGATACTTCAATATTTTTGGACCAAAACAAGACCCTAATGGCGCTTATGCTGCCGTCATTCCGCTTTTTATGAAAGCTGCACTCGAAAATGAAACCCCTACAATTAACGGAGATGGTACTTACAGCCGAGACTTTACTTATGTCGAAAATGCGGTACAAGCTAATCTCTTAGCATTATTTACTGAGAATAAAGCAGCAGTCAATCAAATCTACAATATCGCGTGTGGAGAGCGAACTAGCCTCAACGAACTGTGGGGAGGTATTCAAAAAGCAGCAGATATAACGATAAGTGCAACTTACGGACCAAACCGTCCAGGAGACGTGCCACATAGTTTAGCAGATATTTCAAAAGCTCAACAACTACTGGGCTACGATCCAAAGATAAAAATAGAAGAAGGTTTAGCCCGTACTTTTCAGTGGTACGAGCGAAAAATGGCGGTATGAGTCAAGTATTCATCATAGCAGAAATCGCTCAGGCACACGATGGCAGCCTAGGAATTTTGCATTCCTACATTGATGCGCTAGCAGAGACGGGCGTTGATGCCATAAAATTCCAAACACATATCGCCGAAGCAGAAAGTAGTGTACACGAACCTTTCAGAGTCAATTTCAGCTACGAAGACAAGACCCGCTACGATTATTGGGATCGAATGGGCTTTAACGAAGAACAGTGGCAAGGCATCAAATCACACTGTGAAGAAGTAGGATTAGAGTTCATGTCTTCTCCTTTTTCGCAAGCCGCGGTAGATTTATTGGAACGCCTGAATGTCAAACGTTACAAAATTGGTTCGGGGGAAGTGACTAATTTTTTGATGCTGGAAAAAATTGCTCGTACGGGCAAACCGATCATTCTATCTTCGGGTATGAGTTCTTTCGCAGAATTGGACGAAGCAGTATTGTTTATTCAGGATTTTGGAAATGAGTTGAGTGTCTTGCAATGTACAACTAGTTACCCTACACCACCAGAAAAAATAGGTTTGAATGTCCTCGCAGACTTGAAAAAGCGTTATCCAAACGTCAGAATAGGTTTGTCAGAGCACAGCAGTAGAATAGAAACTAGTATTGCTGCGGTAGCACTTGGTGCAGAAATATTAGAATTTCATGCTGTTTTTGATAAGCGCATGTTTGGCCCAGATGCTAGTTCTTCTTTGGAAATAGATGAGATCAAGCAAGTCGTGGCAGGCGTTCGATATGTAGAAAAAATGCTGGCGCATCCAATAGATAAATCAGATAATTCCGCATATACGGGCTTGAAAAAGATATTTGAAAAATCACTAGCTGTGAATGCTGATCTAGCGGCTGGACACACGCTCACTTTTGAAGATTTAGAAGCCAAAAAGCCCGCGAAAATGGGCATCGCTGCTTCCGATTTTCGTGCAGTTATTGGACGAAAGCTAAAAGTAGCGAAAACGAAATACGATTTTTTGACACAAACTGACTTAGTCTAGGTGAGAAAAATTTGTGTTGTCGTCACAGCTAGACCTAGTTATAGCCGCATCAAAACGGCTTTGCGTGCCATTGCCGATCATCCAAATTTGGAATTGCAATTGGTGGTAGCAGCTTCTGCTTTATTGGATCGCTACGGGACGGCAGTTCGCTATATGGAAGAAGATGGTTTTCAGATCGCAGCTAAGGTGTTTAATGTGCTAGAAGGTGAAAATTTGACCGCCCAAGCTAAAACAACTGGACTTGGCATTTTGGAATTATCTTCTGTTTTCGAACGTCTTGCGCCCGATGCAGTCGGTCCGGTAGCTGACCGTTTCGAGACGAAGGCAACGGCAATTGCGGCAAGTTATATGAACATTACACTGGTACACAT
>JBCDFY010000356.1:0-5894 GCA_039176995.1 Bacteroidota bacterium | reverse complement strand
TATATTTATGGGCTAACTAATTTGCTTCACCATAATTGCAAAGCACTGCCGATGAAAAATTATATGCAAAAGTCTCTAAAAGATGAGAAAAAAGACTTGAGTTTGAACGCACCTTCTGTCTCTAAATATATGACAAAAGAACTCATTACTTTTCGTCCAGAAGATGAAATTCATAAAGTAATCGAATCCATGTTGAAAAATCGGATTACAGGTGCGCCAGTTTTGAATGGTAGAAACGAAGTCGTTGGCATGATAGACGACCGCAGTTGTATTAATGTGCTTTTTGGTGGAGCTTATTATAACCATCCTGTGGAGAAGAGTACGGTCGCGGATTATATGTATAAAGAACGAAAAACGGTTTCCATGAAGGATAGTATTGTGGATGTGGCGCGTATTTTCTTAGATGCCGTTTACAAACGACTTTTGGTAGTAGATGATGCAGGTAGACTAGTGGGGCAAATCAGCCGAAGGGATGTTCTACGCGCAATCGAAGATATGAAAATGAATACTTGGTAGAAGTTTTGAATTAAAAAAAAGAAGTTTTGGTTTCTTCAAAGCTTATTTTCTTAGCAACCGCTCTACCTCCTTTTTTATGCTATTGTAGTTCATTCGATTAGCTTGCTGTTCGGAGATCGCTGGGTTTCCATTCGCTGCTTCTCTAGCCATTACTGCACCTTGCGAGATCATAACAATTTCTTTTGAGCGACTAATGAAATAGCTAGTAGGGAATCCTAAATAATGTTCAAAGTCATTAATGGCTAGTTTTATTTCATTTTTGTAGTGTTCCTTAGAGGGTACTAACTCAATAAACGAAGAGTAATTCAGTCGCATTTTTTCGACTTTTTCCTGCTTATCCCAAAATAGTAGGATAACTTTCAATTTACCTTCGTAGCGTTCAGCAATTTTATTGATGGCGGGAATTTCTGCTTTGCAAGGTTTGCACCAAGAAGCAGAGGTGATAAGTAAAATAGGTGTTGAAATTTCCTGAAAATCAAGCACTTCACTTGAGATATTTTCAAAAGAAAAATTACTCATCTTAAGTCCAAGCAAACAATTTGTCACAGAGTCGAATCTCATCTGAAAACTGACTTCTCTTTCGCCTACGGCTTCTAAAGAATCTGCTTTTGCTCTAATTGCTCTAATGCAGTCGAGTGCTTTTGCATCTTCATAATAATTTTGAGCAGATAATAAGTTTCCACTGAAAATCAAGAAAAATAGAATTGATATTTTCATAGCTTTCTTCTACTTAAAGAATTAATATCTATCTCTTGTGTCCTTTTTGATTTGTGGTTCAAAATCAAGCAAAAACATCCAAAATCTCCTTTCGCTTCGCCATCAACTGATTTCTAGCTTTTTTCTCTGTCCGATTAAACTTCCCAACTGCCCACCACTCTAAAAACACATCCCGGTGCAAAATGGCAAAATAACTCACAAAAGGCATCAAAAGTACAGTCGTCCAAGCCCACCAAGTACCGAAAACCGCCGCTACAATCAACATAATGACAAAGTAAATCAAATACCCAAACATTCCTCCTACCAACATCATTGAGCCAATAAATTCGGGCTTTTTCATTTTATTTGTCACGAATTTAGCAACTTGAAGCGGTACGAATCCAAGTAGATAACCAGCTAAGAAAAGTGGACTGAATAGCATCAAAAACAAAGTCGTCCCGAATCCAATCTGCTTCACTTTAGCAATTCCTACATCGCTGATATTCAGTTTTTTAAGTTGTTCAAAATAAGTCGTCACTTTCTCTTTCAGACGTTCCTTTTCCGTTTTCTCCAAAGCATTTACTTTGTTGGCAATCGCAATTTCTGCTTCCAGTCGATCAGGACTTTTAGAAAAAGAAGGAAATAAATCACGCTTCTGATTATGGCGATTCATGTCTAATAAATGATCGGCTAATTTATCATCTTCTTCCTGTTCCACATGTACTAAAAGTGGCTTCATGCGCGCTTCAATTTCCTTAGTCATTTCCACACTTGCCTTGCGTTGATTTTCGGCATACAATTCCAAATAGTCCTTCAAATAAATCGCATCTCCAAAACGAACCGCCGCCGTTGAACGAAACTTCGTCACATCCGAATAGGTCAAACCAATGGGCACGATTTTGATATTAGTAGTGCCATATTTATCGTAAGTGCCCAGGATAATACGCGATGTTCCACGCTGCACTTTTCGCAAGCGTTTGCGATGATCGTGCGAACCTTCCACCATGATAGAAATGTCCTTTCCTTCGTGTAGAAGTGTGTAGAAGGAGTCAAACAAAGCTTGATTTTCTTTTAATGCACTAAAACCATCCCGTTTCCTGAAAATGGGTACTAAGCGAATTTGATCCATAAACCAGCGCACAAATTTGGACACCTTGAAAAAATCGCCACGTAATATAAAGTAGCAATCAAAAGGCGAATAGACCATAAAAATAAAAGAATCCGTGAAGGCAGTTGGATGGTTGACGGCAAAAATGGTAGCTCCATCGTGCTTGCTAGGTAGCTTATGCGCATCAATGAAGTAGAGTTTCCGATACAAGACGAGCATCGAAAGGGCAGCTAAGTTTTTGACGAATTTATAGATTAGCATTTAAAAGACTTTTAGAGGCGAGACCGCTTTACTATAAGACAGAAAATAAGTCAGTCTTATAATCAAAGATGGTCTTGCCAAGACTTCTCTAAAAAGGCAAAATAAGCAAGATATTTTCGCTTTCTAGGAACTCAATCGCTTCAAATTCGATTTGTACACATTAAAAACCAAGCATTTCTTGTCCAAACTAGCAAACATTAATATTTTCGCGCCCTCGTTTTTGTTGAATTGTCACTTTGTTTGATGTAATCAGATCAACAATTCAACAAATCACCGAATCAACAACAAAAAAATGGCTCAACAAGCAGAAGCATTCAAAAAACTGGTTTCCCATTGCAAAGAATATGGTTTTATTTACCAGTCGAGTGAGATATACGATAGTTTAGCAGCAGTATATGATTATGGTCCTTACGGCTCTTTGTTAAAGAATAACATCAAAGATTATTGGTGGAAAGCAATGGTGCAAATGCACGAAAATATTGTCGGTATAGATGCCGCAATTTTCATGCACCCAACGACTTGGAAAGCATCTGGTCACGTTGATGCCTTCAATGATCCTTTGATTGACAATAAGGATAGCAAAAAGCGTTTTCGCGTAGATCATTTGGTGGAAGAGTATTGCGAGAAGATTGAAGCGAAGATCAAGAAAGACGTTGTCAAAGCACAAAAACGTTTTGGAGATAGCTTCGATGAACAGCAGTTTAGAACAACCAATCAACGCATTATAGATCGTCAGGCAAAAATTGACCATGCGATGTCGAGCTTGAACAAAGCAATGGGCGATGGTGATATGGAAGCCTTGAGAGCCTTGATCGAAGAGCTAGAAATTAAAGATCCAGATACAGGAAGCGCAAATTGGACAGATGTGCGTCAGTTTAATTTGATGTTTTCTACGCAACTAGGAAATATCGCAGGTGAAGCAGGTAAGTTGTACTTACGTCCGGAAACTGCACAGGGTATTTTCGTCAATTTCTTGAATGTGCAAAAGACCACACGCCAGAAAATTCCTTTTGGTATTGCGCAGATTGGTAAAGCCTTCCGGAATGAGATTGTGGCACGTCAATTCATCTTCCGTATGCGCGAGTTCGAACAAATGGAGATGCAATTTTTTGTGCAGCCAGGCAAGGAAATGGAATGGTACGAATATTGGAAAGAGAAGCGTTTGAATTGGCACAAAGCTATTGGTCATCCAGCAGAGAAATTGCGCTATCACAACCACGATAATTTAGCGCACTACGCTAATGCTGCCTTAGATATTGAATACGAATATCCATTTGGCTTCCGTGAATTGGAAGGGATTCACTCTCGTACTGATTTTGATTTGAGTCAGCACGAGAAGCATTCAGGCAAAAAACTACAATACTTTGATCCTGAATTGAAGGAAAACTATGTGCCTTATGTCGTAGAAACTTCCATTGGTTGTGATAGAATGTTCCTAGCAGCAATGGCGAATGCTCTGACAGAAGAAACCGTTCCAGATGCGGATGGCAAAGATTCTGAGCGTACCGTGTTGAAATTGCATCCAGCAATCGCGCCGGTAAAATGTGCCGTTTTGCCACTCTTGAAAAACAGAGCGGAATTGACTGAAAAAGCCCGACAACTCTTTGATGACTTGAAATATTCTTTTGATTGTCAATACGATGAAAAAGATGCGATTGGTCGTCGCTACCGCCGCCAAGATGCGATTGGAACGCCTTTTTGCGTGACGATTGATTTTGATACTTTGGAAGATAATACCGTTACCATTCGCGAGCGCAATACCTTGAAGCAAGAGCGTGTTCCGATGGAGAAAGTAGCGGCAATTGTGAAGGAAGAGATTGATTTGGGGAATTTGTTGAAGGAGTTGTAGGCTATAGAAATGCTAAATCTTGGAGGTTGTTAAAATCTCCAAGATTTTGACATTATTCTAAAGTTTATCGTGCTATTTAAATTGGCAGTCTCCAAAATTCCTACTGGAAATGAACGCTCTTTTCATTTATAATGTTATGGTAGCATATTTGATGATAAAATGCACAACATATGCAAGTAAAAGTCAATATCCAATATCTAGATTTATTGAATTTAATTCGACAATTACCAATAAGAGAATTGAATCGTTTAAAGCGAGATATAAAATATATCCGCGTCATCAATACGGCTAGAACTACACGAATATCTAGTTTAAGAGGAAAAGTCAGTAAACAAAGCGAGCAAGACATAGATGCCCAAATCCTCAACCTCCGCAGCGAATGGAACGATACGTTTTAGATACTAGTGCGGTCATCAAATATCTGGATGAAACCTTTCCAGACAAGGCATTATTATTCCTAGATCAAGTTCTGGATGAAGAAAGTAACATTTCCTTCATTACACAGATTGAACTATTAGTTTGGTCACCTCCTAATCCCGATGATCTTAACATCTATCAAACTTTTGTTGACAACTCCAACGTAATACATGTTAACGAAGATATTATTGAGCATTGCATTACAATCAGAAAAACAACCAAAATCAAAGTTCCAGATGCCCTTATTGCAGCTTCAGCAATTGTATTTGACTTAACACTCGTCTCAGATAATGATCAAGATTTTAATAAAGTTTTGGAAATGGATATTGACTTGAAGTATTTGAATCCAAAGAAGCTTTGATTAAAAAACTGTAAGCGCAGATTTGTATCATGGAGCTATACTACCTTGCTAGTAGCTTGACTTTGGCGAATAGATAGTCTATTCGCCGCAGATTATGCAGTGAATAACGCTAATTGTCTTAATCTGTGAACAAGATATGATTCTACTTTCAGTTTATGTATTCTGATGAAAACTTAATTATTCTTCGTAATGTAATAACTTACAGAAAATAGAAAACTGTTATCCAAAATGAGCACCTGCTTATTGTCGTATTTACAGGTACCATATTCACTGACAGTTGCTTGAGCAAATATAGGCATCCAAAAATTCTGAACTAAATACTTGAATTCCATTTGAAAGATACTGCTACGAAACTTAATCGGAATATTTAGAGCGAGTTCGTGATAAGATGGTTGCCCCATATTACCCTCATCATCTTTCATACTATAAACAGCAAGGTACTTTCCTCCTGCTCCATTACTTTTTTGTATATTATACAGTCGAGTTCTTTTCCAAAAAGTACTATTAAAAACGTATTTAATGTAAATGTATTTAAAAGGAGAAATCTCTAGTCCTATAGGAATGCTTTACTCTACCCTACTAAAATTGATTATACTACTTTTTCCGCCGCTTTGCGGCGAAAAAGGGGTGGATTTGGAGGAGAAACACCATATTTTGCTGTTAGCAAAATATGGTGTTTCTCCTCC
>JBCDFY010000355.1:0-5922 GCA_039176995.1 Bacteroidota bacterium | reverse complement strand
ATTACTCTCAGTATTATTCATCTTTAAGTACTTGAAACAGTAGTGCTATGGCGCAGCTGAAATAGCTTTAGGTGCTATTCAAGTTATGTAAAGATACGGTGATAGCAGCCATCAGTTAAATTGAATTCTAAATACTTTTTAAATCCTTTCATTTGCAACTCTCCATATAAAAACGTAGTTTGATTTTTCAAAATAATTGTTTTGTTCTATGAATTTCCACGCCTTTGCTCAAGAATTACGAACGCTCCTCATTGAAGGAAAGACCCAAGCTGCACTCGATCAACTTCTTAATTTTTATGATGATAAAAAAGGCGAATACTACGATGAGGTTATCGTCTTAGCAGGTCAAATGCGTCGTCTGCGAGATAAGAGTATCGCAGGTGCGATCAGTGGAGAAGAAGCCAACCAGCAAGCCAACAGTATTAATCATTCTCTGCTTCAAATTATTGATGACCTGCACAATGATACTGCTGTAGCGCGTCATTTTGGGCTAGAAATGGCTGGAGATGATGTAACATCCAAAATAGAAGAAGCGCAAGAAGTTGGAAATAAAAAATCTTCGGCTTGGCAGACTATCCTTGGAATGCTAATTGGTGGATTTCTTGCTTTCCTAGCCATCAAATCTCTGACTCCTACAGAAACAGCTACAACTTCTGATGAAGAGAATACTACAATTAAAACAATCAAAAAAGTAGAACCAAAAGATCAAGTATATCCTAACTATGAACCTACCGAGCGGAGGATTCAGAAGCAAGAATCAAAAGTAGCAGAAGAGAAATCTGGAGAACAAGTTTCACCCAAACAGGAAGAAGCTCAAAAACTAATTATCCCGAAAGATAATCCATCTAACTCTAAAAATAGTTTCAATGATACGCCTAACAAAGCTCTACCTTTAACCTTTGGAAAAAGCGTTCGTGCCATGTTGAACTCTTCCGAGGATCGCAATTATTTTAAGGTAAAAATTCCAAAAGCAGGCCGTTTAACTATTAATTACCAATGTAAAGCAGAACAATTACGCGTTAGATTGCAAGTATTTGATCGAAATAAAAACCGCATCTTACAGAATACAGCTACGGCTAAAGGTGCTAGTTTTGAACAAAGTTTTAGCGTACGAGAAGGCACTTATTTATTACTGATGGAAAACTACAGATCGCAGTTTGGAAAATATGAGTTGGGTGTCACTTTGGAGTAGTGCTTACTTTTAGTTGCCTATTTTGAATAAAATATTGCATTGAGTCTATTTTCCCACATTCTCTGCAAAAGTGATGTTTTGCAAATAACAATTCATTTTCAGAGGATAAATGCTCACATTTTATCGTAGAGATATAAAATGTCACTTTACCTGCTAAAAGCGGGTCACGATTTTAACTTGTAATCAGCTAATTAGTTCTTTAAATTGAACCAATCGCTGACAGTGGACGTTCTATTCAGAGTCATGCAGCAAAAATTACAGAACAATTCTTCTTTTTACGTACCAATCCTTGGCGTTCGTTAGCGCATCGCGCTATGTTGCATTTTCCATAGAAAGTAAGATTTTCAATCGGTTGGGTTGCGATAGTGCAATACAATCGTTTCTATATATTTCATCACTATTAAAAAACGCGATAATGACAAACAGAAGCATTAACGTTAAAGTAGAAAAAGTCAATTCAGGAACTGTTACCATTAAATTAATGAGTGTGAATAGAAAAATGCCTGTGAAGAAAGACAAATTCTTGGAAGAGGTGGAGAATGGAACTTATAATGTACTTAATCCACAAATGTTAGAAGAAATCAGAGAATAGATTTCCTTACCATACCAGATAAACACTAAATCACCCAATCTTTTTTCTGTACACCGCTATAAGTATAGGACAGGAGTTTCTTTTGCTTTGCTGTCCGTTGTTGGATAATCTGATTACGAATCAGAGTCTGGTTTATTATTAGCAAAAAATTATTAGATAAAAATGCGCGCATTAAAAATCACGAATTCGATTACGCGTCGAGATGAACGATCATTAGAAAAATATTTAACCGAAATTTCCAGATACGAGGTACTGACACCAGAAGAAGAGGTAGCACTTTTTCAACAAATCAGAGAGGGCAACGAAGCGGCTGTACTTAAAGTGGTAATGCACAACCTGCGGTTCGTTGTTTCGGTAGCGAAGCAGTATCAAAATATGGGACTTTGGTTGGGTGATTTAATCAATGAAGGTAATATTGGTTTGATGAAAGCTGCTCGTCGATTTGATGAAACGAGAGGATTTAAATTCATTTCTTACGCAGTTTGGTGGATTCGACAATCTATTTTGCAAGCTATCAACGAAAAATCGAATAATATACGATTACCGCTTAATTTGAGAAGTATTACTTCTAAAGTGGTTACGGCTAGAAATAAATTTTTGCAGCAAAATGAGCGGGAACCTAGCTTGGAAGAACTGGCAGAAATGACAGAGCTAACGGTAGAAAAAGTGCAGACAAGTCTAGAGAACTATAAAAAGAATAGATCATTAGATGCGCCAATCAATCACGAGGGCGATTACGCTATGATTGATGTGATGGCAGATAAATCCATGAAAGCACCCGACCACAGTGTTCAAGTTGAAGAATCTCGCAAAAAAGAAGTCCAGCAATTGTTGAATACTTTACCTGCTCGCCAGGCTAAAATTGTGGAACTTTATTATGGTATCGGTCATAAGTATCCTTATTCTTTGAGCGACATCGGTGACCATGTGGGTGTGAGCAGAGAACGTGTGCGTCAAATCAGAGATAAAGCAATTCGAAAATTGCGTAAACGCATGGATGCTAAGCAGGTGAGCGTATAAGAGAGCTTAGAGAAATCTACAAATCGCTTGATGGCAAAATTCGAGAAAATATTTTCTTAATTTTTGCCATCAAATGCATAGTTTTGCGCTCGCAAAAAATAAAGTTCACTAATGATTCAACGTATTCAAAGTATATTTCTTTTTTTAGCAAGCGCGGCTTGTTTTGGTTTATTTGGTTTGCCCTTTGCTTCGACAGAGCAGCCTATTGCAGCTTCTGAATTATTCGCAGATAGTGAATACGAAATTACCGATCATATTGCATTGATTATCCTTTTTGCAGGAGCAGGTTTAATGGCATTAATTGCTATTTTCATGTTTAAAAATCGTCCATTGCAACTTAATTTAAGTCGTGTTTCTTTCATTGCAGCGATCATCGGCTTCGTTCTGGGCTTAATCCTGTTTTTCAATGATGGTATCATGGAAAATGCAGAAAAAATGCCAAATCCTTCTGATGGATTTGGAGTGATTTTACCTATTGTAGCAGGAGTTTTCACCTTATTAGCGATACGTGCCATTAGTAAAGATGAAAAATTGGTACGCTCTAGTGATCGCCTTCGATGATTCTGTGCTCACTTAACACTTAGTGTAATGTTATCTTCGTAAAGCTCAAACAATAACACTTCTGAAAGTCAAAGAAACTCTTCTCGTTCTAGGGTAAGTATTCTCTTTAGTTTTATCTTTCTTCCGCGCAGGAATACTATGTTTCCAATCATAGCGACTTTCTCCTTTCATAATCACTAAACTCCTTTGCGATAAAAAAACAGGAACTTTTTCGTTGGTAACAGTATGCGTAAAATTCATTGTAGCTGTGGAATTCAATGACAAAGAAGCTATCGTATCTTCAAAGCAAGGCTCACAATCAATATGTGGCGCAATGCCTTGCCCAACTTCGTATTCGTTAACAATTACCTGATCTGGAATAGACTTAAAATAACCTTCTTGCTGCAATCGCTCTGCCAATCCATTTGCCCAATCTGGCAATGCTCCAATTTTCATGGAGACATCAATTCGTCTTGCTCGATAGTCGTATTTATAGCCATAGTGTTGGACGCGGCGTTTGAGGTCGAGTAGCCACGGTTGAGCATCAATTTGGGCAAGCAACGCCTGTTCTTCTTCTAACGAAATGTAATTATTAATTAAGCTCAAGCCTTCAATATCAAAGGATTGCTCAATTTCCGTAGGAAGTTCGCTTGTTGAACTAGAAAATAGATCTAATTGATGATTCATCCATTATTTTTTTGCCAAAATTTGGGTGTAAACGCTTCGATCTCTAACGAATCTATGATGACGATTGCCTACTTCATCCTGATAAGAAAACGTCAATTCTTCTTCTTGGATACTATGAAAACCATTTATGAGCTTCCTTAGTTGATACCATTTTTCATTCAAGAGATCAAATGACGGATTTTGATGAATGATGAGCAATTGCGCTTTTGGAAATCGTTGCTCCAAATGTCGAACAAAATTATAGAGCTGCTGAATATCAACACTTTCCGAAGCCAAAACATAGCAAAGATTAATCAATATAGTTAAGGGTTTTCCACGCAAATAGAGTTGGATGTCGTTCAAATAAGCGTTCGTCTTGGATAAACAATTCACAAATTGACACGACATTCCATGACTTGCCCCTTTGATACCACTTGCAATTTCTCTTGCTCTTCGCAGCATTGCCAAAGAGCAATCAATTCCTAAATAATCTAAAGATAGCAATTCGTCTTCTGCGGCTTGATTGCAAAATTCCCAAAACGCAGCACCAGAGGTAAAAGGTCCGCAACCAAAATCAATGAAAACCACATTACTCGACAGTAAAGGAACTAAAGCTGCTTGATTTTTCATGTAAACATACAAACTGCTTGTATAGTGCATCTGCATATAAAAATAGCAATAGTACAACACACGATCACCTGGAGATAAGGTATATTGCTCTTTCGTAATTGGCAAATCAAAATCTCCTTGTCCTCTCCCTGCAATCTCCAAGCGTTGAAAATCCCAATCTTGTTCGCTAAAAAATGTCCATGCAGGAGTAGCTTCGTGCGCCTCGAAGGGATCACTCACAAATTCTTTTAAAAGGAGCTTGGTGAATTTGCTGTTGGGTAGATGCATTGGGTGGTAGGTGTTTTTGAAAAGGGATTTATTTCAAGCATTTATAAAAAGTCCATGTTCAATTTTTTGGATACGTTCTGTCAAATATTCAGCAGATTTCAAATGTCCTTTCCATTCTATATAATCTTCCCATCGCCCAAATTGCTCTTGCTTTCTGCTTTTTATATTTGATTCGAATTCCTCAAAAGAGCAAGCATATTTTTGTTGAGAAGCATAAATTTGATAAGTACTTTCTTTCAGTTGCGCTTGATAATGTGCTATTATTAAAGCTGTGATTTCTGATTTTTTTATTTCTAGCATTTCTGATTTTCTTTTTTTGGCTTAAGCAGCAAGTATCTCTACTTCTTTCCTCTCAATTTAGGAATTAAGCATAACCATAAGAAACAGACAATCCATACAACTAAATAATGAATTACCAATCTAACAAAGATGCTCTTCTCGCCTAAGAGATCAAAGATTATTTGAAGAAAGAGAGACATGGTAGAAAAAATGAACGCCCAATAAGAAACCATTACAAAGCCCTGCCAAGTGAACTGTTCTGCTAGTTCGTAGAAGTCGGGGTTATCTTTTTTATCTTTCATCATATTCAAGCTGCCAAAGCTTTTGCTTTAACATTTTCTTCTCTATCCAACCAAGCAACAACTAAGTCCTCTCTATCAATACCTCTTTGAACAAGTGCTTTACCGAGTTGATAATCCGTATTATTTTCAAAAATCCAGATTTTATCTTCTATCAATTCTAGATGAAACCAAAGATCATGCACATATTTTTTCTCATGCCAACCAACGGCTAGGACGATAAATTGAAAGCCATCCTCAATTAATTTGTACGTAACATCAGGCATATCAGAGTATTCAAGTTCTAGCTGATAATGAAGTTCTTCACGAATCGCTTGGGCGCATCTCAAAATGTCGTTTTTATATTTAGGCTGCGATTTTTTGAGGATTATTAATCCTATCAACGACCCTATCCCATTGATTATTAAGATAGACGACTCTCAAATTAGCTACTGCTT
>JBCDFY010000354.1:0-5953 GCA_039176995.1 Bacteroidota bacterium | reverse complement strand
GCTCTTCCTTCTTCAAATACAGATCAGAAATAACTCTGAGTACTTCTGTATCTCCCTTGTTATAAGCAGAAACCCGAGTAATTTCTCGTTTCCAATCAGGCCTTTTTTCTCCTTCCCTGAGGGAATTTAAGTTTCGTCTTATTTCGTCCAATGCCCCTTTGTAGACATTAACAAAAGTTACTTTTTGACGCTCGACCTCATAACCTGCATCTAGTGCAACCAAAGTAGCTATCTCTTCAACTGCTCCTTGACCAAAAGAAGTGGAAAAGGAACGCTCAAAAGCTGCCGCATCAACAATAGCTTTGGAAAGTAAAGCCTCATGGAAAGGACGAAAACTCTTCTTTTTTTTGATCCTATTAAGTGTAGAATCTACACTATTTTTGAGAATTGTTTTAATCTTCTCTGTTGTTTCGACTTTCATAATCCAAATTTACGAGCTTTTTTCAGAAGAGTTGCTAACTATTTGCACAAGTTAACAGCTATTCTATCTATATCATTGTACACGCTGTTATCGAATGGAGAAGATTTTCGAGGTGGTACAATTCGGTCATAAACACCAAGAATAGTTGGAGTATTTCTTAGAATTACAAAATGTAATTCCATCTCGCAATACGTTCAATTGTCTGTTACAAATAATCAATCCAGAACCGATCATTTGTCTATCTCCAACCACTTCAAAAATACAGGAGATTTTTCCTTGCTAATAAGTATAGACTCATCAACTGATGCTAATGAATTTAAAAGCAATTCAGTTTTCCGATTAGGTAGTTTTTGATACCCTTTTATAATCGTTCGATTGACAATAAATTGTCGATTGGCTTGAAAAAATTGATGACTATCAAGCGACTGATAAACTTGCTTCAAAGATTGATTGGATAGATAACGTTTTCCTTCCAAGGTGTACACTTGAGTGATCTTATTTTTGGAGGAAAAAAAGGCAATTTCTTCGGGTTGGAATAAAAACTTTTTGTTGCCTATGCTTGCTTCAATTGATTTTGTTGGCAATTCTGTTTTCGTTTCTTTTTCTACTATAATTTTAACAGGTTTTCGTTGTGATTCGTATTGCAAATAAAAGCCAATGTAGATTAAGTTGAGCAAAATGATAAGTATAATTGTCACTGGAAAATCGGTACTGAATCTTCCTTCCCAGTACTCTCCTTCTGCCCATACTTTGACGTACAGATAGGCTAAAATTTCAGTGATTGTAATAATTAAACCTAAACTAAGGGATAATTGAACGATGACTCGCTTCTTGAATTTGGGTCGATAAGGTAGTTTTTGATCTAGTTGATGAATGAGTGCTCGATTGATGATAAATGCTAAAAAAATCGTGCAGAAATTGAAGCATATGTTGTGCAAATAGAAGTTTTCTTTTACGTACCATTGAATCGTTTCCCAACTTAGCCCTATGTGCTGAATTAGTAAAGTGATTACTGGAATCCCAACGATCAGTAACCACTTATCTTTATAAATTTCTTGACGAAATAATTTATCCATAAGCCTGTACATCTCCTCGGGCTTAAGGTAAATACTTTTATAAATAATCAAGATGTACAAGCCTACTATTTTTTATTGCGCCAACTCTAATGCCTTTTCTAAAACCTCATCTTTTCCTTCTAGTAAATCTGAACGTTTATTTTGAATCAAAACATTGGGAGGAATACCGCGACCTTCGTAACTCGTTCCGTCTGGCGTACGCCAATCCCCTATGCTCAAAGAATATGCCCAACCGTTAGGCAACTCTCTATTGATTTGATTAGAGAAACCACCCGCTGTCGTGTCTCCAACCATAGTAATATCAGGCAGAGTCATCATCGCCAACTGAAAAGTTTCTCTCGCACTTAGTGTTTGCCGATTGGTGAGTAAGAATACAGGTTTTGTATACTGAAAATCGCCACTTGGCTCAATGTACCATTCTTCGGGTTCAGCAAAATCGTTTTTGCCTACTCCATTTTTCACTTTAGTGGTCATGTACAAGCGTCTTTCCATCGTGAATTGAGATGCAATCGTCTTTCCCGCAATATCTTCTCCACCATAACCGCCACGAATATCGATAATGATCGCTTTAGCATCTTTGAGGGCATCCAAGCAAATGGCTGTTTCTTCCGCAAATTGCTCTTCGCCATCCGAGAAACCATAGATGTGTATATAGCCAACATCTTCCGCTATCCAATCGTGCAACATAAAATAACCTGCTTCTTTGGGTTCCCTTAGGTAGTTTTCTTTTACCACCTCTAAATTAAAATCTTGAACCGTATCAATTCTGCCACCTGGTCCACCGATGTATTGCTCAAAATCAGTACCTACGGGAATGAGCGCGGCATGACTATCGTCTAATGTCTTCAGCATTTCCACCAGCACTTCATAAAGTGCTTTCTCATTCATATCATCACTAATTTGGGGTCGAAATTCCACATAAACCTCATCCCAATCTACATTTCTTGTTTCAAATAAGCCGTAGAGTTGGTCGAATTCGTTCCAAAGAGCTTCAAAATTGCCTATTGGTGTATCAGGATATTTTAGTTTGAAAAGTGTTTTCTCGCAAGCAGTACAAAGCAATAAGATGGAGAAAACGCTATATACGATGTATTTTGTCATAATTATTAGATTGTAAGTTCTTCCTGACGGCTTCATTTTCTAGGAAGTCGTCAGTTTTATATAATGACCTGCGTTTTATAGCTCCATGGGAGCAAACTATGGGTAGATTTTTTCATAATCCCCTTTTCATTAGCTCCTTAGGTGCGCAATGTGTCATTTATCATAGTTCGTACCTACGGCACTTGAAGGCATCATGAACATTTTTCTACCCATAGCTCATCCCTAAAGGGATTTTCACATCAATCGGGTAGATTAATATCTAGAAAAAGTAAGCTACCTCAATGCCTTGCTCGAACATTCGCATAGGTATTGGATTGGAATAGCTTCTCCATGAAGTGAAATAATTCAAACCGATGTCGTGTCCATTTTCAAGATGCCAATTTGTACCTAGTCTTAGACTTGGATTAAAAAACTGATGCAGACTTGTGAATTGGGTATTAGTTTTGACAAATCCCCACCAGTAATTAATCACATCAGGAAGGCTAGCGTCATGACTCCAATTTGGACGAACGACAACTGCTGCAATGGGCAAACTAAAAGCTGCATGGAAGTCTGCACGATCGGTTTGATGGGTAAATTGATATTCGGGCGCAACATCTAGCTGTGAATAGTGCCAAGTACCTGCTCCCAAACCCGCCATAATTTGGTTGACATTCAGCGATGCACCTACTCGATGTTGCTCATTCAAAGACCAAAGTAACCGAAGCCTCAAATCTGCATTCATCATGGAGATAGTAGGATTGGCTTCTACTTCATAAGAGTCAATATTGCCATAAATATCTGCTGGATCATAAATGGTAGCAACGCGTTTTCCATGTGCTTTGGATTGATTACTCCCAATGCGCATTCTTAGCGCAACTTCGAAGAATAAGTCTGCTTCTCGATGATAAGACAATCCAATATTTGCCATATTAGCTTGATACAACAAAGGCGAAGTATGTTGATCGTAAATTAGTCCTTGTGACCAGCCTGCTTTTATTCCAAAGTTGTGTTGTAAGGAGTTCTCTTCTTGGTTTTGTGCAAAAAGATTGATACAACTACTCATGCAAATAGCGAGTAAGAGTAGTATTTGCGGTGATTTCTTCATTTTTTGAATTTAAATTTGATATTAGAGCTTGTCCAAATTTTATAGTCCTGATAACCAATAGTTTACCCGATAGCTATCGGGTAAACTATTGATTTTCAGTTACATAAATTTTTAGATAAGCTCTTAAATTGAGTACCAAAACTTGGAGATTTTTGAAATCTCCAAGTTTTACAGAGAATCGCTTGTCTAATCATCAAACATGACTTCAATAGCTTCCTTATAAATATCTATCCTTGCATCCAAGTCATAATCCACTGTATTGATCACTTCGATAAACATGAAGTCCTGTTTTGGAAAGTAGAATGCTAAGGAAAGGAAGCCATCAATACCACCTGTATGCCCAATGGCGTAGGCATAAGCGTTTTCAAAATGTTCCAAACCATAGCCATTTTTCAATTGTCCTACGTATTCGTAGTCCTTTTCTTCTTCTGGTAATTCGAACCAATCCGTCATAATGGCAAGGCTCTCTTCTTTCAGTAATTCCCCTTTCCAAAGTCCTTCAAAAAAGCGCAATAGATCTAAGTTATCGATGACAATTCCTCCGTCGGGTGTTCGAGCCTCATCACCGTATAAAAATTCACTATCTACCATTGTATCATTACCATAAAAATCAATATAACCCTTGGGCATATCATTGGGAAAAGGAACTTCCATGTCGAAATATGCACTTTTCAGATCAAGTGGTTGAAAGATGATTTCTTCATACAATTGCTTCAAAGATTTTCCACTTGCTCTTTCTGCAATTATACCTAGTAGCACGTAATTTGTATTGGAATAAGCATAGCTTTCTCCCACATCAAAGTAGGCTTTCTTGCCATAAGCGTAGCGGACTAACTGTTCAAAGCTTTGAATTTTATCATCAGTATTAACCTGATCTAAGCGATGTTGGAGATAGTAATAATCTGGAATTCCGCTTCGATGACTCAACAAATGTTTGATCTTTGCATCTTCTGCATTCGCCAATTTTTCTATGATTTCGTCATCAACAAAGCCCTTCACTTCGCTTTCCATATTTAGCAAGCCTTCTTCAATCAGTTTCATAATCACTACTGCCGTGAAAGGCTTGGAAATACTAGCAATTGCCATACGATCACAAGCACGCATTTCGGGATTGTTGGCTAAATCTGCCATGCCACTCGCACCTGACCAAATCCCATCAGCATCTTTAATGAGCATTGTCGCGCCAACTATTCTGCGCTTTCGATTTCGATCAAGAATTTCCTGATAAATCGCCGCTTTTGGATGATTCCGATGGTCTTGAAAGGATTCAGAACATTCACTCGGAGTTTCAGGAGTGCTCTCATTACTTATATTGCAATTGTACAATAGGCTAGTCAGTAGGACTAGCAAAAAGATATTTTTCATATTCGGATGATTTTGTTTTTATAGATAGCTAGTCTATCTTGTACTGTACTCCAGCTTGATAAAAAGAGTGCGGAAAGACGGGAATGCCATTCGCAAAAGGAGTTTCCAATGCAAAGCGGTATTGTAGGAAAGGACTGATTTGTTTTGTGCGGAAAAACGAAAAGCCAAGTCCTGATTCTAACCAGAGGTGTGGTCGTCCGAGTTGTTGTTTCAACTCATAATTTCCATCGCTAGTAAGTCGATAAATTTCGCCTGGATAAAAGGAGTGCATATAGCCCAAAGCTGGAACGATATCAAGATGAAAATCATCAGCGATGCGTAGAGTAATATTATATTCTGCTTTCAAGTAAAATGCAGATTCTACATCCCTATGAAAGTAGTAACCTAAGGTCAGATTGACTTGTCGAAGTCCGTTTCCTTTTTCCCACGCTGGAAAACCATATTCTATCTCTGCACCAGGATTCCATTGATCGAAACGTGTGAATGGCCAAGAGACAGATTCTTGTTGAAAGTTAACACCAATGGATTGTGCGGACAATCCAAATGTGATTGTGCTAATGAGTGCACAAAATAGTAATTCCTTCATCTCGTTATTTTAGTGATTTCTAATTCGACGAATCGTCTACTTAATTTTCCGCAAAGAGATGTAGGTAAATGAGATTTGGTAGTATATTTTTTTGCCATTTTTACCAAAACGGACAGATTCAGAACCGAAACAGACAGAAGTATGAGATTAAGATTGCTTCCTTATGCTACAACCTTAGAGTATGTTTAAAAATTAAATTTTGTGAGTCAATCTAATCGATAAAGAATAGTTTGCGTATTCTGCCATAAAATCCAAGCCTCCGAACTTTGTGTGGTTTTCTCATGATCTTTGTCCAATCTGCGATAGAAATTAAAGCG
>JBCDFY010000353.1:0-5981 GCA_039176995.1 Bacteroidota bacterium | reverse complement strand
TTTATATTTGCATATGCACATTAGAAAAACGGTAAATATAGAGCAAGCAGAAGAAGCCATATTCATAGCCACGATTGCGAGTGCATTATCACATCCCGTGCGAGTTGCTTTACTGCATTATGTACGACAAAAGGATGAAGTGAGCAGTGAAGTTTGCAATAAAGATTTAGTTGCCCATTTCCCATACAGTCAATCCAGCTTATCTCAACACGTCAGAAAACTGAAAGATTGTGGACTTTTTCGGGTCGAATACAAAGATAAATTCTCATTGTACAGCGTCAACGAAGAGATATTAGCTGAATATATTGATGCGATTCAAAAACTTTAAAAATATAAAAATGAACTACCGATTTTTAGGTCTCATTATTGCGCTACTGCTCAGTGGATCAAGCTTCGCGCAACAATCTGATTTCTTCTCTAGTATTCATCCAATTGAACCCATTGCTCATCACTATCAAAACTTAAGTGAGCTTGATAATAAGGCTCAGAAAAGTAATTCTCTGGATGATATTGCCTTTCAAAAGGAGAAGTATAACTCTTATGCTTTAATGTTCACCATTGCCGAGCCTGCTTACTTAACCCAATCGCAAATTCAGCAGATGATTAAAGCCTTATCATTTCCTGCCAATAGTTCCGAGCAAACCAGAGCGGAGCTGGATTTTTTGCTAGAGCTACAAGAAAAACGAACACCAGCGGAAGTAAAACGCGTAATGGATTTAGCAAAAGTTGGCTACTGGCCTGCCAAGAGTTTGATCGAATCTCATCCTGAATATCAATCCAATTTGAATCAACTACTCTTTGAATGTCATGAAGTTATGGGAGAAGGATGTACCACCAAAAATTATCCAAAAACAACTGAATTGCTCAAAGGCATTACGCTAGATATGCGTATCATGGAATTCACAGCTAAGTATCATTTATTGCGTGCTCGACCTTACCAATTAGAACCCAAAATTGAGCCTTTGCAAGTTATGGGTTCGCCTTCTTTTGCCAGCGGACATACGCTTTGGGCATATATTCACGCTTATACTTTCAGTGAGTTATTGCCTCAGAAAAGGAAAGAATTTTTGGAATTGGCTTATGAAATCGGACGCTCTAGGGAAGTGATGGGAGTTCATTATCCAAGCGATGAAGAAGCCGCTCGCCAACTAGCGCATCAGATGCTTGCTTTGATGTGGCAGACAGATAAATTTCAGAGCGATTTTCGGGCAGCGAAGGAAGAGTGGGAGTAATTATTTGTGTGTAGACTTGCCAACTTTTACAGGATTGACAAGTCTACACACAAAAATTTAGAACTCTGCATTTCCTGGCGTACGCGGAAAAGCAATCACATCGCGAATATTTCCCATCCCTGTAATGAACTGCACCATGCGCTCGAAGCCTAGTCCGAAACCAGAGTGCGGCGTGCCTCCAAACTGGCGCAATTCCAAATACCACCATAATTCTTCTGGTGGAACCCCCATTTTTTCCATACGATCTACCAACACTTTATAGCGTTCTTCTCTTTGCGAACCACCAATGACTTCGCCAATACCTGGAAATAGAACATCCATCGCAGCTACGGTCTCGCCAGGTACTTCTTCTGATTCATCATTCATACGCATATAAAAGGCTTTGAAGGAGGCTGGGTAATCACGAACGATGACGGGTTTCTTGAATTTTTTCTCTACCAAAAATCGCTCGTGTTCCGCTTGCAAATCCGTCCCCCACTCTACTGGGAACTCGAATTTTCCTTTTTTGTAAGGTTTAGAGTTGCGTAAAATATTGATTGCTTGGGTATAAGTGATACGCTCAAAGTCATTATCGGCGACAAATTTGAGCGTTTCGATCAAACCCATTGGACGACGCTGCTCTTTTGGCATATTTTTCTCCAAATCTTGGATACGCTTATCCAAAAATGCTAAATCATCAGGATAGTTTTCTAGGATATAGTTGATCAAATATTTGCAGAAGTCCTCTGCTAAATCCATATTATCGTGGATGTCATAGAAGGCAACCTCTGGTTCGATCATCCAAAATTCTGCTAGATGACGGGAAGTATTGGAATTTTCCGCGCGGAAAGTTGGACCAAAAGTGTAAACTTTGCCTAATGCCAATGCACCAATTTCCGCTTGCAACTGCCCAGAAACGGTCAAGTTGGTTGCCTTTCCGAAGAAATCTTGCTTATAATCTATTTCGCCTGCTTCGTTCAAAGGAGCTTTGTTCGGCTCAAAGGTACTCACATGAAACATCTCTCCTGCACCTTCGGCATCACTACCTGTAATGATTGGCGTATGCATATAATAGTAACCACGATCATTATAGAACTTGTGGACTGCATAAGCAATACCATGACGAATACGAAACACCGCCGCGAAGGTATTAGTGCGCATACGAAAATGCGCTTTTTCTCTCAAAAACTCCATAGTCATACGCTTAGGTTGCAAGCTATATTCTTCTGGATTCGCACTCCCTAAAATCTCAATTTCATCCGCAATAATTTCTACGGATTGCCCTGCACCTTGCGACTCTACCAAAGTTCCTGTCGCTTTGATGCAAGCGTGAAAATTAATGAGTTTTAGAATTTCAGAATCTCCAAATTCATCAGGTACGACAACCTGCAAGGTGTTGAAAGAGGAACCATCGTACAAGGCGATGAACCGGTTGGAGCGAAAAGCTCTCACCCAACCCGAAACACTTATTTTTTCCCCAACTTGAGGTTCTTTTAGTACTGCTGCTATTTCTGTTCTTCTCATTGAATGTAAAATGTGAGATTAGGAGGTTTGAGACATTATTATTAATCTGTCTAATCAAAACCACAATCAAATTTGAGGCGCGAAAATATAGATTTCTCGTAACAACACGATGTTTTCAGTAGAAAGTTCCTGTATGAAGAATAAGAATTTGGTTTCATACCAATATTTTGAGATTTCAATAGAACCAATCAATCTTTACACTGTTAGACTTGCAATAGCCTGACAAACAGAAATCAAAGTTTTTTTGAACGAAGCATTGATTTGGGACTTAACATTCATTTCCGATTTTTTCCCTTTCAGTTCTTCAACACCTATTTATAAATACTAAAAATTAAAGAGAATATGGCATTCCAACTTCCCGATTTGCCCTATGATTTCGGAGCATTAGAACCTCATATTGACGAACGTACAATGAAGATTCATCATGGTAAGCACCATGCAGGTTATACTAAAAAATTGAACGCAGCACTAGAAGGCACTGGCTACGAAGGAAAAGGCATCAAAGAAATTTTGGCGAATATTTCTAAATTATCTGCTGGTGTGAGAAACAACGGTGGCGGTTACTTCAATCACGCTTTATTTTGGTCAATTCTTTGTCCGGCAAGTGAAAGTGAATTGAAAGAAAGCCATAATATCCATAAAGCAATTGAACGTGATTTCGGTGGTTTGGATGGGTTCAAAGAAAAATTCAAGGCAGCAGCTACTGGACAATTTGGTTCAGGTTGGGCATGGCTTTGTGTCGATGAAAATGATAAACTTTCCATCTGCTCTACTGCTAATCAAGATAATCCTTTGATGGATGTAGCAGGCTGCGATGGAACGCCCATCTTAGGTCTTGATGTTTGGGAACACGCTTACTATTTAAATTATCAGAATATGCGTGGGGATTATGTAGATAATTTCTTCCATATCATCAACTGGGGCGAAGTTTCTAAGCGTTACAATGATGCGAACGCTGGAGCTTCTAAGTTTTAGTAGATTGTTGAGTCGTTTATCTGTTGAACTGCTGACTTGAATGATATAGAAAAATGAATAGCGTCTCAACTCAAAATGGCTGTTTGAATATTTTTCAGACAGCCATTTTTTGTACAAAAAATTGTCAGCTTCTCTAAAATTTAAGGCTACGTAATCTTGGAACTTGTCCACCAAGCTAGAACTAATAATAATGGAAACATCAGAAACCATACCCAATTCATCTGCAAACGCTCTTGAATCAAAGCCGCTGAATTTCCCGTTTGCACAAAAGCTGCCCAGTAAAATGGATGGGCTGCCTGCGCAGTAGAAATATTGTTAAGATAGTTAATTTGCGCGATTTGCAGGGCTTTAGCTTTCGTCCTTCCATTGGCTAATTCACCATAAAAATTAATCATCAAACTTGCGGTTTTCTGATCGTTGACCTGCCAAAGACTGGTCACCAGACTTGGACAACCTGCGTACATAAAAGCACG
Organism: Bacteroidota bacterium; assembly: GCA_039176995.1. Lineage (GTDB taxonomy): Bacteria > Bacteroidota > Bacteroidia > Chitinophagales > Saprospiraceae > JAAUTG01. Next base: position 1,798 of record JBCDFY010000353.1, on the reverse strand, counting down.
CGCTAAACTCAGCAAGCCTTCCCCTCGTTTGAATTTCCCAACGCCCGTTTCGCAAGCACTCAATACTGTTAAATCTGCCCGGATCGGCAAATTATAAATTTCATTCACCGTGATGTAATCATCATACAAATGAATGCGACTTTGATCAGGATTTTGGTCGTCTAAAGCGGCGTGCGTGGAAAGATGCAGTATGTTGAATTCACCAGCTTGTTGTTTAAAGTTTTCTAGCGAAGCATTTTGCTTGAAGAATGGTTCACCTTGCATTAGTTTATTGATCTGCTGGACTTCGGTTCGGCTGTATGGCAATTCATTGAGCATGGTATTGCGTAGCGCAACAACTTTTTCACCTGAAAAAATCGGTGCAAAGCCTCCGAATTTCAGCGTTTTCTTAGGTTTTTGCTGATTCATGGAGAGGAGCAGATTGCTGGAATACGCATAAGAAATTGCATACTTTTTGGTCAAATAAGAAAGTGTATCAAAACGAGCTTGTTCAATTTTCGGAGTAGCGATTGGATGCTCAATTAAGGCTTGGAAAGGAATGTAATTCAACGCACCGTCGGGAATAAAAAGGAGTTTTTGGATATTGTTGGGCAGTTTTTCAAGCGCATCTTTTAAGTAAGCATCATAAACCGAAAAGGCTTGATTTGTGTATTGAGCAAAACTATTTGGAGTGCTTTCTGGTGAAGAAATCAAAGCACGAAAGGCTTGTAAATTTTGCTCAAAATCTTCGCTTTTTGGAATTTTTTGAATAGCAACATCCTCTTTTGTCAAAGTAAATAAATAGATAAATTCATTACTGACGAAATATTCCAATAATGCACTTTCGTCTTCCAAAATTTGTTGCTGAATATCTGCGGCAGAAGGAAATTGGAGATTGTATTTAAGCTGGTAGTAATCAGGATGGTCGGCTTCAAGTTGGGCTAAAAATTGATGATAATCTTGTCGCAAATCAAAAAGTACTTGTTGATATTGTTGTTTATCTTCTTCTGAATTTGCTTCGTTTAGTAGACGTTCGTAAAAGGCAATTTCCACTTTTTGCGCTTGCTCTTTTTGCAACAAAGTACTATCAATTCCTGCATAAATTTGTGCCTCATTATTTTGAATACTTTCCAATAGGAGCGTTGCTTTGCTACGTTCTGCTACTTCAAACGCCCATGCCAATTCCTGCATTTCCAAACCCAAGGCAATCGCCTGCTCATAAATGGGCATCGCTTTTTCCAACAAAATATACTTCGAGCCCTCCGCCAAATAATTCAAGCGAATATCATCAATCAAATCAATCGCTAATTGCAAAGTACTTTGTGCTAATGACTGATTTTCAATAGCTTGCAAGGATTTTGCTTTCAACGCTAATACCTCCAAAAGCACCAAACGATCGTTGATTTGTACATCTTTAATTGGTGGATTTTCGTATTTGTTGCCACAATATTCAAAGTCGATTACCAATTGTTCTAGTGCTTGCTGATAGTAGGCGAGAGCAGTGTGGTGTTGATGGCGATTGGCGTAGAGTTTTTCGGCGGTATAATGGTATGCAAGTGCTACAAAAGGGTGCTTTTCAGGGAATAGCTTTTTACGTAGTTTTAGTGCTTCTAAAAAATTCTCTTTCGCTAATAGATAATCCTTATTAGCCGCTAGTGTAGCAGAATATATTAGTAAATTATTAGAAGAGAGGAATAAATCATCCTTCGGTATGACTTGCTTTGCTTGACTTAAATAGTATTTAGCTGTATTATAATTTTTTGATAAGTTGGAGAGCGTAGCGAGATTATTGTAGATATCAGCTTTTTCTTCTCTAGTG
>JBCDFY010000352.1:0-6066 GCA_039176995.1 Bacteroidota bacterium | reverse complement strand
CCATTTTTTATCCTTAGTAAACCTCGATGAATTTGCATGAACTCGATGTCCATGTAAATCCAAAACAAGTTGCGATTTGTAAGTATTTTTGCGATTTATTTACATACGACTAATTGCTTTTTACAATTACAGCTCCCTCACTTTCACAGAGCGAAAGGCTACATTATCGCCATGATCTTGCAACAAAATGTGTCCTTTCTCCCAAGAACCAAAGCCTTCAAAATCCTTGTACTTGCTGATTTTTACCAAATCCATAAATTCTTCCGAGCCTTTTTTGTATTCGACAACTTTTCGATGATTCAACCAATGCTCTACGGTATTGTCTGGCTTCACTACTACCCTAGCGTGATTCCATTCCCCTGGTTTTTTAACGAATCGCGCTTGCTTCTCCGCCGTAATCAAATCATACAAAGAACCTAAGGTTCGATTTCCGTCTCTACCGTTTTTCGCATCTGGATGCACTTCATCATCTAAGATTTGAAATTCCAAGCCAATCGCAGAGCCTTTTCGCGGTCCGTAACCTTCTGTGATAAAATATTTGATTCCGCTATTCGCACCTTCGGTCAGCATGAATTCCGTTTGAAATTCAAAAGCGCTGTATTCTTCTTCGGTGATGATGTCTCCTCCATTCTCACTCTCGCCGCCACCCGATGCTTCTACTTGTAGCGTACCATTTTCAATTTTCCAACCCTTTTCAGGAAATTTTTCCATATGAGCACCTCGCCAACCTTCTGTATTTTTTCCATTCCATGCCAAAGTCCAACCCTTTTCTTTTTCACCTTCGGACAAATCATTAGGAATATTATTCACGATGTATGGAAAATCGCCTTTACGTGGCTCAATATTCTCGGTTTTAATTTTAATATTTTTCCACTCTATCTTTTTACCCGCTAATGAATCATCACGGATAGAATGAACTTGTAGCGCAATGAATCCTTCGCTAGTCATGTCATCAATCAAATGCGTAACTGGTACATCATTCAACCAGGTTTTGACCGTATTGCCAATGAATTCGACGTAGAGTTCATTCCACTCATTGTGTTTGAATGCTTTTCTTGCTTCTTCATTCACAGAAAGTGGATACAACCAACCTCGGCGCGCTTCGTCATAAATTCCAGAAGACCAAGCTCGGTCGGAAGGATCAATTTCTACTTGATAGCCATGCACTCGACCTTCTTGATAATCAGGTAAACTATTGCTCCGAATTTGAATGCCTGAATTGATAGCGTCATCCACTCGATATTCTAATTGCAGCGCGAAATCACTATACATTTTTTCAGTTGCTAAAAAAGTGTTAGGCGTATTCGCAGTGGTCGTCCCAACAATCGCGTTATCCACGATTTCATATTCCGCCTCGCCATTCAATTTTTTCCAACCTGTTAGATCTTTTCCATTAAAAAGATTCGTCCAGCCATCTTCTGTTGTTTCTGCTTTTTCATCTAAAGTGGACTCACAATTCCAACATAAAAAGATGCTAAGCGCAATGAATAAATACTGTTTCAAAATGAGCGTTTTTTATTTGAAAAATAAGAATTTATGGCTTTAGGATACAAATAAATACATGAAAGACGTCAAAATAGATTACCCAACCTTACACTTTCCTTTTCACCACATCATACTCTTTTTGCCATGGCTCAATTGTCCTTTTTCGCAAAGCATCAATCGCCATACGAACACAAATCGCCGTGCCGCCACCATTGTACACATTAGAATAAGGTAATTTATCATCCATCATATTATCATAGAAAGCTTGCAACGCATAACGTGTATTAAACCAGCCACTTTTATCCGCTTTTGGCTCAATTTTTACGCCCTCTCCTTGACTCCAAGTCAGTGCAGTTGCTCCACTCACTCCATCTATTTCTTTCAACTCCTTCTCTTCTTTCTCTTCGCTGTAAATCCAAGCCTCATTCATGTTCATTTTGATTGTTCCTTTACTTCCTTTGAACTTAATGAGGTAGCCTTCATATGAATTAGCCGTCAAGGAAATACAGTTCATTTTACAGCCATTCGGATACTCAAAAATGGTGTTGACATTATCAAAAGTCTCACGTCCATCTTTCCAATAATCAATGCCTCCGAGACCAATAACTTGTTTAGGATAGGCATTAAAGATATAGTTGACATAATCAATTTGATGGGAGTGCAATTCTGCAGTCAGACCACCTGAAAATTCTCGGTACATTCTCCAATTGATGAGTTTCTCATACTTCGGTTTTGGCACAGGACGTCGCCAATCTCCGTTTCGATTCCATTGAATATAGATATTGGTCACTTCGCCAATATATCCGCTTCGAATCATATCCGCTACCTGAAAATATAGTGGTGTACTTCGATACTGATGTCCAACCTGAAGTATCTTTGTACTGTTGCTGACTTTATCTATCAAGTCTATCGTTTCGTTGATGTGAAAGGTCATTGTCTTTTCACAATAAATGTGCTTACCCGCGTCTAGTGCATCCACTGCCATTTGATGATGTTCGGATAGCGGAGAAGCAATGATAATTGCATCGATTTTTTTGTTATTCAGCAATTTTTGATAGTCTTTATAGCTCTTGCAGCCCTTAGCACTATTGGAAATGGCTTCTTCTAGTCGAAAAGGAATTAAATCACAACAACCTCTTACTTTGAACTGTGGAAAATGATTTTTGATAACTTTAATCAATCCACCACCTCGATCCCCTGTTCCAATTACACCAATATTGATCTCATCATTTTTCATAAATGATCGAGCGGGCAATTGAGTAGCCACTGCACTGCTCAACAAAATCGTTCCTGCTTGCTTCGTAAACTTCCTTCTATTCATAGTAAATACAATCGTTTTTCACCTCTTCGAATATAGGTAATATGCTCTAAAAAATTGAACACGAGTACTTTGCGTCTCCTATGTCATATCTTTTAATCTAGTAGTCTACTTAGGGGTATATTTCTCTTTATTGTAGGGAATATAAATGTAGTAAAACCCTCCTCAATTGTGGAATTTTCATTCGATAAGTTTGGATCACTACGACCAATCACCTAGATTGAACTGTAACTTTTCTCGCTTTTCACATTATGCATATGTAAGACGATAAAAACCATGAAGCTGCTGAAACATTAGATTCCTTTTTTTATTTTTTTATTTTCCATCATTCATAAATATTTGTCTATCAACTACATAGATAGGTCAGTCAATGCTATGTTACTCATCAGCTTCTTCTTTCTTTTATTTCTAAAATTCAAAATTCACCTATGAAATTCTCTTATTTAGTAGTCGCTTTCTTTATTGTATTTGCTTGGTTCAGTTGTACAGAAGAAACCGCAATCACGGACTCAACCACCAACTTCCAAACCGTTGTAGACACCATTATCACCTTTGATCCTGTAACTTATGAAGAGCACATCACCACCATCACCTACAACCTTAGTGCAGATGGAAAAGACACCCTAGAACAGATCATTCGAGAATTGGGAAGCAACTCATTAAAAGAAACCATACACATAGTGAAAGACGAAAAGACAGGGGCGATAGATACGATCGTAGTAATGGAAACAGTGAAGTAGTTTTTCTAACAATTTGTACGCTTGAAGGCGTGTAAATCAAAGGAACAAATTTGCTCGTAAGATTAAGAATGTATGTGGCAAATTACACAAACACCCAAAATACTTACTTAGGGTGACTTATTTTGGAATTGGATGGACATCGAGTCCACCCAATTCCATCGAGGTTTAATAAGGACAAAAAATTGGCTTTGCCAATTTTTTGTCCTTATTAAACCTCGATCAACTCATGGCGGTTCGACGCCGCCATGAGTTGAAAGAAGCAGAGACCAGATTTTTAATTACTCTTAATATTTGTCAGAAGTACAATTGGATTGTATGTACAGTTCAAATTACGTAGACCACGATCTGCATAATTTTCCTACTTTTGCCCTGAAAATTCATTTTCAAAAACAAGATCACACAGCTGCCTCATGTTGTCCGTTGTTATACCAACCTATCATAGAAATGACTTACTTGAAGAGTGTCTGAAGTTAATTGCGCCAGCAGTACAACGATTGGATACCCCTTACGAAGTCATCGTTACGGATGATGGAAAAGATACCACGGCACAAGCGATGATGGAGCAACAATTTCCTTGGGCAACTTGGGTGGAAGGTCCGCACGACGGTCCTGCCAAAAACAGAAACAATGGAGCAAAAAAAGCATCCAATGAATGGATTGTTTTTTTGGATGATGATTGTTTGCCTAATGCGGATCTATTGAAATCTTACCAAACTGCTATTCAGGCAAATCCTACAACTAAAGTCTTTGAAGGAAAAATTTATGCCGATCGCGAACAACGCCGCTTTGACGAAGAATCGCCGATCAATTTGACGGGCGGAAAGTTGTGGTCGTGCAATTTTTGTGTGCAAAAAGCTGAATTTGACAAACTCGGCGGCTTCGATGAAGATTTTCCTTTTGCTACAATGGAAGACATGGATTTAAGGCTGCGTTTGAAAGATGCAGGTAATGAAATTTTATTTTTGTCAAGTGCTGCAGTTTGCCATCCTTGGCGAAAAATCAAAGGCTGGGCGATGTATAAGAAACGCTACATCAGCTATAAATACTTTATGAATAAGTATCCCGAAAAAAAGAAATTTCACACGCCCATTTCCAGAATTAAAATCCTAATCAGTCGTTTTTTTGAAGGCTTAGGCAGCTTAGTAAAATACCGCTTTCGAGGCATCAGCAATTTCTTTTATCGCACAGCGATTGATGTGATGTTGATCTTTGTAAGATAAAAATTAGTGATTTAGATATGTGTCCCAAATTACACAAAAGGTTAAAATTGATTGAAATGATATACTGTCAAAGGATACGTATTTTGAATTTGAATGGACATCGAGTCCATCCAAATCCATCAGGTTTTACAAAGGAGAAAAAATGGCTGAAAAGCCATTTTTTCTCCTTTGTAAAACCTGATCAAATCAATCGGGTTCGATGCCCGATTGATTTGAAAAAGCAAAGATGTGAATTAAGCATACCCTTCATTTCTCGATAGAAGCATAATTTAGAAAGTAAACGATCAGACCGCTCTTCTATGAAATCCATCATCTTCATACACATCCCAAAAACCGCAGGAACTGCTTTTTACAATGCCGTAGCAGAAGGCATTGCTGCTTACACGATGGTTCGCCCAAAAGGCATCAAACACTTTGCGATGAATGCTTGTCCCAAACCTGCTTTTGTGCGCGGACATATTCCCTATGGCTTTCATCAATTCAAGCCATTCCAGTCTTTCGATTACATTTCCTTTTTCCGCGATCCCATCAAAAGAGCAATTAGCCATTACTATTTTGTAAGAGAAGCAAAGGATGAGAATTACGAACATCCTGAATGGCAGCGACATCACAGTAAGTCGCTAAAGGATTTCTTCGACGATCAAGAGGTAAGAGGATTCGCAGATTTGCAGTCCAATTTGCAAACACGAATGTTGGCAGGTGTACAGAAAGGTTTTCGCAATCCTGCGAGTGACAAAAAGATGCTAGAAATAGCGAAAAGTAATTTGGAAAAAAAGGTGAAAGCCTTTGGCATCCAAGAAGACTTTGAGCGTTCAGTACATTTATTTGCTAAAACATTTGGCTGGAAAACGACTTTAGATATTGGTAATAATTGGCAAAAGACCAAAAATAAGCCAAGCATTGATGATGCGACGATGCGAAGTTTGGAGAATGCGCATCAATTAGATTTGGAGTTGTATGAATTTGCGAAGAAGAGGTTTGAGAAATTAGTCTAAATAACATGTAGGACGTCCCTTTCTCAATACATTATTCTATTTCGCTGATTCTTAAAGTAGACTGCTAGATTAAAAGATAGGAGACATGAGGCTACCCATACGGGTTCGTATTGAACGCCCCATATAGGACGCAAAGTACTCGTATTCAATTTCTTATAGCAATGAAAACAGGGCGAACGTAAGAAAAAAGCCATAATGTGTAATTGATTGATAATCAATCGACACATTTTTCAGTTTTTTGCTAACGATCTGCTAATTTTTTTTGAAAAATCAGCAAAATCAAGTGTTCTGTCATATTATAAAAATTT
>JBCDFY010000351.1:0-6178 GCA_039176995.1 Bacteroidota bacterium | reverse complement strand
TGAATGAAATGGAAGTAGCTGTCTGAGCAGATATGGCAATCGCAAAAAAGCTAGACTTTGTTTATTCGTTGAATTGTTGATCTGTTTATTGCACAATTTCCCTTGATTTCACTTTTTTTGGTCAGTGGTTGTCAGATAAACAAATAAACATATCAACATTATAAACAGAAAAAATTTTCTCGCGATTGCCTTATCTGAGCAGATACAACATGCTCTTAGCCATTACTTTTTTCACTCGTGCTAAACAAACTATGCAAAGGGAAAAAAAAATAAAAATGCAGTTAGCTTGTCCAATGCCAAAGTTAGACTTTGAGATTATTACTCTAGGACATGGCAGTGGTGGACTACTAACCAATAGATTATTAGACAGCGGTGTATTTGACTTACTGAAAAATGATCTACTAGACAAGCGACATGATGGCGCAATGTTGCATTTATCGGGTAAAACTGCTTTCACAACCGACAGTTTTGTTATCTCACCTGTATTCTTTCCTGGTGGCAACATTGGTGAGTTATCCGTGAATGGAACGGTGAACGATCTAGCGATGTGCGGTGCCATTCCAGAGTATCTATCATTGAGTTTTATCATTGAAGAGGGTTTGACGGTGAAAGAATTTTGGGATGTACTGGTGTCCATTAAATACGCAAGTGAAAAAGCAGGAGTACAGATTGTTACGGGAGATACTAAAGTGGTGGAGCGAGGAAAAGGGGATAAAATTTTCATTAATACAACAGGAATTGGAAAGATTCATCCGAGAGCTAATATTGACATTTCCAATGTGAGAGCAGGTGACAAAATCATTGTAAGCGGAAATCTAGCGACACATGGCATGGCGATTATGTCTGTAAGAGAAGGCTTAGAATTTGAAACAAGCATTGAAAGCGACACTCGAAATCTAAATCATATGGTCAAAGCTCTACTGGACGATTTCGGCGATCATATTCATCTGCTGCGTGATCCAACAAGGGGTGGTGTCGGTACGGTTTTAGCAGAAATCGCAAAAGACTTAAAGCTGGGTATTGATATCTTTCAAAAGGATATTCCCGTAGATGAGCAAGTTTACGGAGCTTGTGAAATTTTGGGACTTGATCCGCTTTACGTGGCAAATGAAGGTATTTTCATTGCTATTGTAGCAGCTCCTATTGCAGATAAATTGGTGGAAAGGATGAACGTTTTTGAAGATAGCAATAAAGCATCTATAATTGGCGAAGTGGTCGAAGCACATCCGCAGCAGGTTGTTTTAATGAGTCGAATTGGAGGTAAAAGAGTCGTCAATATGTTGGTGGGGGAACAGTTGCCAAGAATATGCTAGGAAATGAAGAATGATATACAGAGTAGATCAGATATTCAAAAGCTCGTGACTGTTTTTTACGAAAAATTGCTGCAAGAAGAAGAATTCAAATCTATCTTTTTGGAAGTGGCGAAGATTGATGTACTGGTGCATTTGGACATCATTATTGACTTTTGGGAAAGTGTACTATTTCAAGCAGGAAAATACAAGCGCAATTTACTAGAAGCCCATTTGAATCTAAATCAAAAATACAATTACGGTCTCACTGCGCAGCATTTTACCGATTGGCTAGCCATCTTCAATGCGACTGTTGATGAACTTTTTGAGGGAGATAAAGCAAAAGGCGCAAAAGATAGAGCCTTGTCCATTGCAACGATCATCAAACTGAAAATTGACTATCTTGAACAACAAAGATTAGAACTCAACAACTAAGAATGGAAAAAACGGAAACCATAGCATTGGAAAAAATAGTCACGAAAACTCAAATTTTTAGTGGCGCAGAAGAAAATCCTTTACTTGCTCCAAGAGGTGCCTACTTAGTTGATAATAAACTATTTGTAGCAGACACCGCACAAAATAGATTATTCATTTGGAACAAATTGCCCACTACCGAATTTCAACCAGCAGATATCGTTTTGGGGCAAGTCGCAAAAGCAGGAACGGGCAGAAATGCAAGTGGAAAAGTAAGTGCATCTAGCTTGTTCTATCCGTCGGGGATATGGTCGGATGGTGAAAAACTCATACTTGCCGATGCTTGGAATCATAGAGTCTTGATTTGGCTGCAACTACCTACACAAGACGGACAGCCCGCGGATATTGTTATTGGGCAACCTGATTTTGAAAGTAATCTTCCCAATGTAAAAGGCATCAGTAATCCTCCATCTGCTCAATCCCTTAATTGGCCTTATGGTATTTTTTCTGATGGAAAACAACTTTGGATTGCAGATACAGGCAATCGAAGAGTCTTGTACTTCGAGCATATTCCTACCAAAAATTTTGCAGCAGCGGATCAAGTAATCGGAAAACCTTCTTTTAACGAAAGGGACTACGACCACAATGACCCCATTTGGCCGTACTCTGTGAAAGTCAATCCAAATGGCGTAATGACCATCACCGATACACAATACTATCGCGTACTATTATGGAAAAACTGGGCAGATGCTTTTCATCAAAAAGCGGATGTAATCATCGGTCAGCCTTCCTTTGAAGCAAATGGACAAAACCAATTTGGGTGGTTTCCAAACGCTAATACTTTAAATTGGTGCTATGATACTTGTTTTTATAAAAATGGCTTATGGGTTGCAGATACTGGCAATAGTCGAATAATGTGGTTTGAGGAACTCCCTGATCAACACAACGCACTTGCCAATAATATTTTGGGGCAAGATAACTTCACGACTGGTAGCGAAAATAAAAATACGATTTGGAGTACAGAAGGGAGTCTATACTGGCCCTTTCAGATTTGCATAGAAGGCTCAACCATGGTAGTGGCAGATACCGGTAATCATCGAATAGTTATCAATCATTTGAATTTTTAAACCTGATCTATGGAATCCTCTTTTCCTTTGTTGTTTGCGGCAATCGTCGGTTTTGGACATGCCTTTGAAGCAGATCATTTGATAGCGGTTGGCAATATTGTTACAAAAAGGAATAAAATAAACTTAGCTATAAAAGATGGCTTCTACTGGGGGTTGGGACATACCTCTACCATCTTTTTAATTGGAATGATCATGATTGTAGGAAAAGTTACCTTTTTCGATCATTATTTTGGCTATCTTGAGGCAATCGTGGGCTTAATGCTTATCACATTGGGCGTCTTTCGTATCTATCAATATTTGAATAGAGGAAATCTGACTCAGAAATTTGCGCATACTAAACATGATCATCGTTTGGCTTATGGAATAGGTTTAGTACATGGGGTAGCAGGAAGTGGTGTGGTGGTACTTTTAGTGATGACTAAAATTCAAAGTAGTGTTAATAGTATGATTTACTTAGCTATTTTTGGCATAGGTTCTGCGCTTGGAATGTTAGTTGCTGCGGGTATTTTCAGTCTGCCTTTTTCCAAAAAAATCACATCAAATCATAAGCTCCAGTTAGGCTTAACGCTAATTTCCGCTTTACTTTGCATTGGATATGGAGCCTATGTGATGATTGAAAACTTAGCATGAAATGAAATATGACGAATCAAAGAAAGTGCTGCTCTCCAAGTTAGAGGATTTCGATATTCAAGTCAATGCCCATCAAGGGAAAATGATGTATCTGGCAGAGGATTATCTGATCGAAATAGAAAAGGAGAATCTGTATAAATTGTCAAAGGATGGTTATATAATTGCGCCATTTTCGGATATGGAAGAAATGTGTCAGTTCATAAAAATGGATATGCAACTAAATGAAAAAAATTGAACTCAATATTATTGCTTTAGCCAATGCTGAATCCAGTCCAGGTAACTACGCACTTGTTTTAGAAGAACAAAAAGGCTTTCGGCGGCTTCCCATCATTATTGGTGAATTTGAGGCGCAAGCCATAGCTATTTCCTTGGAAAAAATGCAACCTAGCCGCCCACTCACACATGATCTTTTCAAGAACACACTCGATCAAGCAGGTATTACAATCCAGCAAGTTTATATCGACCGCTTCGTAAATGATGTATTTCATGCTACTTTGATCGGCAAAAATCCAGATGGGAGCCCACTTAGTGTAGATGCACGTTCTTCTGATGCAATCGCTTTAGCTGTACGTTTTGGGTGCTCGATTTTTACTACAGAAGAAATTATGCAGAAAGCCAGTATCATTTTAGATAGTCCAAGCAAGGCTTTCACTAATAAGCGCGGAAGCTTATTGGATTATTCTCTAGAAGAACTCCAACAACTACTACAGCAAGTATTGACTAAAGAAGATTATGAGAGTGCTTCGAAGATTCGAGACGCCATCAAACGGAAAGAAGTGTAGGTTGAGAAATGTTTAGTAACGGTCAAATAATAACTTCCAGATTTATGACCAAGCTTAGGTAAGGCATCCCCTCCCGTCCGCTTTGCGGTTCATTCGCTTGAATGTTCTGCCCCCCATCCACTAGCGTGGTTCTCTCACTTAAAAGTCCACTGGACTTTTACCCTCAGGGATCGTTCGTTCACCCTCTGGGATCGCTCACTCATGCTAGCGGTTCTTTTCGTTAAAAAGATACTTAATTTTTTTTGCAAGCAACACTGCAAGAATGTTGAAAAGCTTCGCCAGCCGAAAGGATTCCTGCGTTTAACTCAGAAAAGGGAACCCTTACATCCCTTTTGCTGAGTAGTATCAGAACAAAATCTGATCGGTCAAAATACGGAACTTATTGTTTGTCCGTTACTAAATGAATGGATTCACATTCTTTATCTTGAAAATGGAATTAAAAACTAGACAAGCCTATCTACTCGCTTGACATTATCTTTTGAAAATGTCAAGCGAGCAGATAAACTTGTCAAATAGGCGACCTAAAAATCATTTGCCGACACAAAAAAAGGCGTTCTTCACACCTTGACCCACTCACTGGGAAACCACAGTCCTTCAAGCTACAAAATAGAGTCCATAGCTGAGACTCTCGCCCCGCTTCGTTCAACAAAGCCTGATCATTGACGTTTAGCACGACTCAGGCTTTAATGTTAGTGGCAGGACTTTTCCATTTAGATTGTTCAGGTATATCTGATGCTTGATTTTGATCTAATGCTTGTTCAATGATTACTTTAAGATTTTTTAAAGTGGTATAAATTTGAAAAATATCTTCTCTTGTTGCTACAAATTCATCTGAAACACAATATTTCCGATTTTTTAATGTCAAGAAAAACCAATTCCGACCTATTATAAATGCTCCATAAACAGGGTTATCTGATCTATTCAATTCTTCTGCGGTCATCATCGCTATCAATAATTGACCATAAGGGTCATTATCAACACCTTGTTCTTTTTTGAATTCATGCAAGCAGAAATAGGGCGCCTTCGGTTCGTATTTCCCAGTAGCAACCATTAAATCAACTTCGCTAGAAACTTCTTCTCCATCAATTTTGCCTGATAGTTTTCTATTTGCAAATGATTTAAATTTTGGTGTATCAAAATCAACCATATCCATTAGCAGCGCAATGAACTTAATAGTCAATTCTTGCTCATTCCAAATATCAACATTCGCTCGTAACTTCTGCTGCAAGCGAAGTAGTTCTCTTTCCTCTTCTGAAGAAAGTTTGATTTGATTATTTAACCAATTATCTAAATCTTGACAATTCAATTTGCTATCTAAACCAAATTTATCCGCAATATCTTGACGACTCCAAAATTTAAATGATTTATTTTTCATCTCTTACTTTTCATCAAAGATACGATTTTTATTTTTTCATTTTCTTGTACTCAACGACTGGGTTACTCATCTTATCCAAAGAAGCGCATCCATAGAACCGCTGACGATCCGTGCCACACCTTTATCAGCATTTTTCTGCACATCTTTAGAATTCTCGTTGTGATATTCGACATGTTTATTGAGACACAAAAAGTAGTTGACACTTTCAAATCAAAAGGAAAGTTTTTACTTCGTAAAAATTCCCTTTTGGGAGACCTTGTGGACAGCAATGATGTTGTTTTGATAATTTTTTCCAAAAATCATCAAAACGACATCATTTCTGTCCAAAGGGCCTTTTGAAAACGAAAAAAAACTTCGTTTTCAAAAGAAAATGTCACGTGAGCGGATAAACATGTCAGATATTCCTACCAGCAAAGTACAAAAAATGACCTATCCATGCTTACTAAATAAAAGAATATTCTTAAATATAAGAAATAAACGTCTACTTAAAATATGGCAGAATCGTGATAAAGCATTAATTATCAATGTTTTGAAAAATTGGCACGTGAATTGTATTTAACT
>JBCDFY010000350.1:0-6228 GCA_039176995.1 Bacteroidota bacterium | reverse complement strand
CTTGGTAGAACGGCTTTGTACTTTCCAGTATTTGAGCATTATTTGAATGCCAATCGTCTTCCAGAACAGCTTAAGTATTTACCAATCGTCGAATCTAGATTGCAGCCAACTGCAAAATCTTACGTGGGTGCATTGGGCTTGTGGCAATTTACAGCGGCCACCGCTAGACAGTACCACCTGACGATTAATGGTGATGTAGACGAAAGAAGAGATCCAATTCGCTCGACCGAAGCAGCCGTTGACTTTTTAGCGCAACTGTATGGCAAGTATAGAGATTGGGCATTGGTATTAGCTGCTTACAACTGTGGACCAGCGCGAGTCAATCAAGCGATTCGTACCGCAGGTGGCGTAAAAAACTACTGGAAAATTCGTCAGTATTTGCCTAAGGAAACACAGGATTATGTCCCTCGTTTCATGGCGGTAACTTATGTGATGAATCACTACCAAGACCACTATTTAGTACCTTCTTACCCTAGCCATCAACTACAATTGACGCGTACGGTAAAGATTTTCAATGGCATGAATTTTCAGGATATTGCTCGTTTGAGTGGTGTTTCTACCGAAATAATTTCAGCTTTGAATCCTGGCTATTGGGGAGGCTACATCCCTGCGAGTAGCAAAGGACACTACTTGAGTTTGCCTGCGGCGGCGATGGAAACTTACAAAAGCAGAAACGGCGCACAAGTGGTGTCGATCAACTTCTCAGGTGCTAAAAGAACGCACGTCGTAGAATCTGGAGACACCATTGAGAGTATCGCTAAGCAATTCAAATGCAGCGTAAAAGATATTCAATACTGGAATAATTTGAATCAGAACAGTTTGTATTTCCGCCAAGAATTGGTGATTTATACAGGTGGTCGTGCGGTCAGTGGTTCACGAAGTTAATGACCATTGGTATTCCAGTATGCTGCTCCATTTGATCGTTTTTCAGAAAGCCTCAAAAAGAAAATCATTTTTAGTTTGAATTTTATAGTGTAAAGGGGAACGCTGGCGTCTTTTGGGCGTTGGCGTTTTTTATTTTTTTCATAAAATTACTATATTTGTAACATTCATTCACACCAAAAGCATTCGGTATGAAACGAAAACTATACTTTTCTCTATTTTTCCTTTTTACATACTGTATGATCTTAGCGCAAGATGATTGCCAAGATATAGTGACTCTAAATAATTCAACCCTCTCTGATGCCAACTATCGAGCGTTAGAAGTTATTCATTCCAATGCAGTCATAGCAGATAATGCAGAGGTTACTTTTGCAGCAGGCGACTCTATCATCCTGAAACCTGGCTTTCGCACGGGTATTAATAGCACTTTTAGCACTAAAATTGGTCTAACGACTTGTACACTTTGTGAAGGTTATGGTGGTGAAACGCCCACTACGATACTTGGTACCACGATTACGGCTTCTTCGCAATTAGGCAGTATTACTTTGAGTGGGAATGTTTCTGTGCAGGGTGATTTTTTGATAGATGATCCTCAATTTACGTTCCTAGATGCAATTGTAGAAATAGATCAAGGTGTAGAAATTCGAGTAGGTGGTGGCAGAACTCTGACACTAGATAATTCTAAGTTTTTTAGTTGTGATGATTCTTTCACGCCATTTTGGAAGGGTTTTTTTGTAGGATCACTGGGTGTTATAACCACTCAAAATGGTACTCGTATTGAAGATGCTCTTGCTGCAATCAAGGCAGAATCAGTTGTGACAATCAATCTAAATAATACACTATTCAATAGAAATGAAATTGGTGTCGAAATTGATTTTAATGATTTCACAGCACTTCCTCCAACAATTAACGTTGGTAATGATGTAAAATTTGCGACCAGTACTAATTTGAGCAATACAGCTTCGAAGGGAAGTGCTGGTATAAAAATAGAAGATACTGCTATTACAATTGGCACACTCGGAAGCGATGGTATCATATTTGATAACTTAATTAGAGGCATTCATGCTACTTATAGCGGTACTTTTCTTGCTTCAAGACCTACTGTAATTGTAACAGATGTTAAATTTAGAAATCTAAACTACTGCATAGATATGGAAAGTGGTGGATTGGACTTGAAGGCTTGCACGTTTCAAGACTATTTCCTATTTGGAATTTCTTTAGATGAAGTAAGAAATGTTGATATTGATAATTGCACATTTGAATTTACAACGGATTACGATGCGCCATTTAATAGCACAGAATCTACGGCAGTTTGCTTGGAGAATTTTGAATTCAATAGTTTGACTGAAATAGATAATTCTACTTTTGATCTAACTAATTCAACTAAAGAAGCAAGAGGTGTCTATTTGAAAGGAGGTAGTGTGGGAAATGGTACGGAGATTTCTATAAGCAACAATAATTTTTATGAACTCAGTCCTCTTAATACCACACTACAATATGATGGACTTAGAAAGGGAGTTACCTTTGATGGTATTTTCACATCTGCGGATGAGTTAGAGGTAGATTTCAATAATTTTATCCTTGATTATGGAAAGATAGGTGTACTGAGTGAACTCAATGCTATAGAGGCTATTAATGGAGACAAAAGTAATCTGATTGTATATGAAAATACCTTTGATAAATCCGTTGATTATCCTGATGGATCTGCAAATAAACTAATCAAACTGGAAGGTTCAGGATCATTAGGGAGTAATATTCAAATACAAGATAATACTATCCCAATAAACGATGATTTCTTCCTCGAATCTGGAGGTTTTATAGGAAGTTTCGGCTTCTTTGTTAAGGATTTTCAAAATGCTACTTTCTGTCAAAATTTTGTGGGTGATTCTGGTGAAGGTATATTTCTGCAAGGTAATAATGTAGGAACTGATTTGTCTGCTAACACCTTCGTTGATATTACTGCTAGAAAACTTCTTGTAGATGGTATTATCGGGGAACAATTTCAGAAAGGAAATGTATGGTATCGAAAATATGCGAATGTAAGACCTGAAACCCACGCTCGCCTTGCTTCAGATAATTCGCAAATAAATCGTATCACAGTTCATACACCTCCTGAGGAAACGAGAGGTTATCCTACTACTCCCACTCATCATCCAATTAATATTGCTCCCACTTTTGGATGGTTTGTTGAGCAGGCTGGAATCCCTGGTACAGATTGTAGTATATTAAGTGTAAGTGAATCAAATGGAGTACAAAACTTTTTATATGACGTTACTGCTAGCGGAAATCTAGTAGATTATGAAAGCAATCCAACTACTATATGGAATGTAGAACGGAATCTATATGAAAAAATAAGAAGCGAAGCAGGTTTTCAATCCTTTTATCAAGACTTCTACAATACCAATCAGAATGGACAGCTTGGTCAATTTTCTGAGGTGAGTTTCGCTATACACGAAATACTTAGGAATAGCCTTGACAGAGAATTGACGAATAGTGATGCTTTGGAGCTTCAAAGAAAGGCAGTACTCGCTCAAATCAAGGAAATAAATTCATCTATCTTTAATGGCGATGAGGTAGCAAATACAATAGAGCAGAAAAGGAACTTACTTTACCAATTACAATCAGTAAATAGGGACTTAGAACAATTAGCACAACAGTATAAAAGCGAAGTTTCTGCTGCCTTACAGTCGGTGATGTTACAGAATAATAATCTATTACCACAAACGACCTTTGAAGAAAATGAGCAAGTCGTCAATCGTATTTATTTAAAGCAGCTAATACAACAGAGAGATACGCTAACAGAAAATGAAATCATAGCACTGCAAGCTATTGCTAGTCAATGTCCTAAATATGGCGGATTTGCTGTTTATCAAGCAAGAGGAATATTGCCACAAGAACATAGGCTAGATTACGATGACGAATCTAGTGATTGTTATCCTTTCCCAACTTCTTCTTTAGAACAAAGACAAAGTTCTGACTTAGCAAAGCAACAGAATAATAATCTGCTTGAACTTTTTCCAAATCCTACACAAGGTTTTTTGACTTTATCAACGCATCAGGAGGAGTTCACACAAGTTTTGATTTACGATATCACAGGAAAAGTAGTACGACGAATGCAAGCTAGTCATAATGAAGTAATGATCGATGTAAGTGACTTAAAAACAGGTGTTTATTTCTGCCATGTCCTTTTTGAAGATGGCGATCTTCAAGTGAAAAAACTATTCGTTAAATAAGAATATATCTCAAAGCAATGAATAGACATAGATACACACAGAAATTGATATTATGTTTCTTTTTTTTGCTTTATACTTTATCGGTAGAAGCACAGATTGAGAGAGATATGCAATGGCTGATTGGATACGAGAGAGCCTACCCAAATACCGAGTATGGAACACTACTAGATTTTAGTAATGACACATTAAGATTAGAAAAATTTGCTAAATTATTACCGAACACGACAGGGCATTCTCAAATCTGTGATTCAGAAGGGAAGATTCTATTATACACAGACGGCTGTAACCTAGCTAATGTTAACAATGAATACCTAATCAACGGTCTAGACATCACCTCCGACTTTCTAGCAAGCGAATATTGCCAAACGTTAGGTAGTCCTATTTCTCAAAGTATTATGATTCTCCCAATACCTAATCGTCCAAATCGGTATTGCATGTTTAATTATAATTTGGAAATACTTGACTTAGATACTAGCATATATACCAATAGTGTGGTTGCAACACCCACTAAGCTATATTTCCATGAAATAGACATGAGCGAAACACCTGGCGAAGTAATAGAGAAAAAAACAATAGTACTATCCGATACCCTGACTTTTGGGAATATGCAAGCCGTTCGTCATGCTAATGGGGAAGATTGGTGGCTAGTTTTGCCAGAAGGACTGAGCAATTGTTATTACTTTATTTTGGTAGATGAAAATGGATTCCATACCCCATTCAAACAATGCATCGGACAAAAATGGAGCGAACGAGACTGGACAGGTATGGTCACGTTTTCACCAAATGGAAAAACCTATGCTAGATTTGATCCTTATCATGGACTCAATATTTTCGATTTCGACCGTTGCAAAGGCGAGCTCTCAAATCCACTGCATATTCCAATAGATAGTGCTTATGTGGGTGGACTCGCTTTTTCGGCAAGTTCGCGTTTTTTGTATGTCACCACTTCTTGGGAAGTCTATCAATTTGATATGCAAGCCGAAGATATCGCTGCTTCTAAAACTTTAGTGGCAGAATATGATGGTTTTGTTGCTTTTGCGACTACCAATTTTTATCAAGCTAAATTAGCTCCTGATAATAAAATCTATATGGCAGGTACAAGTAGTTCGCGCTATCTGCATGTCATCAACTATCCTGATCGGAAAGGTGTAGCTTGCGATGTAGCACAACATTCTCTAAAGATTCCTTCGAATCATGCCGTAGGGTTACCAAATACACCACACTATCGTTTGGGTAAGGCGGAGGAATTTTGTGAGGAAATAGTGAATACAAAGGAAATAAGAAAACAAACAAGTATTTTTGAGCTTTTCCCGAATCCCGCTTCTCAATCCTTCCAAATCAAGACGAATAATACACTAAAAAAGCAAATTGTAATTAGAGATGTAAGTGGTAAGGTCGTCTATGAAATAGAAAGCAATGATACAAGTGTTCAAATCTCTTTGGATCAAGTTGGCGTTTTTTATTGTAGCCTTTTCTACGAAGATGGACGAGTTAAGACCCAAAAAATCGTGTTCTTACCTAAATAGGAATAATATCCGAACGCTAAGTAGCTGCACCTACAACCTAATGCCACACAAGCTGTTGTTTAGAAATGTGTGGGTTATAAGC
This sequence comes from Bacteroidota bacterium, assembly GCA_039176995.1. Classification (GTDB taxonomy): domain Bacteria; phylum Bacteroidota; class Bacteroidia; order Chitinophagales; family Saprospiraceae; genus JAAUTG01. The sequence goes on along the minus strand of JBCDFY010000350.1, from coordinate 505 downwards.
TCGCCAACGCTAGAGCATCACTTATGGAGAACAACAACATCGACTGGAAGCTACTTCGACGGGTTTTGAAAGAAGCCATTCCCTACCGAGCTATATTTATTACGTCTACGGTTTTGGCAATTGCCGTCGCTCCAGTAGCCAGTTTGCGTCCTGTCTTGATACAAAAAATGGTGGACGACTACATTTTTCAGAATGATGTGAACGGTCTTTATGTAATTACCGCGATCATCATTGGTGCGCTATTTTTAGAAGCTATTGTCCGTTATGCCTTCATTTATTTCACGCGCTTACTGGGGCAATCGGTCATTCGCGATCTTCGCGTGCGGGTATTCAATCGGATTACTAGTTTCAGACTCACCTATTTTGATCGTACACCAATTGGGACTTCTACGACTCGTACGATTAGCGATATTGAGAAAATCAACGATATTTTTGCGCAAGGCATTATCAACATCATTGCAGACTTGCTGACGATGGTGGTAGTGCTGGGCGTGATGCTCTATTT
>JBCDFY010000349.1:0-6267 GCA_039176995.1 Bacteroidota bacterium | reverse complement strand
TTTATTCATCCTGATTTTTCCGCTAATTTAGGGCTTTCTGAACTTTTTTTTCTCCTAACGACATTTTGAGATGCGCCCGAGGGTTTCATTACCTCTTATTATAAATTTCTTTAGATATGTCAAGCATTCGATTTCGTAAATCAATTTAACGCTTAAAACAATTTTTTTCAAATATAATCTCTCTGATTCATCTCGCCCTATTGTGACTGTTAAACCCCCAAGGAACTTTCCCACCCCACTCTCCGTTCCCCAATTTCCATCTCCAACCAATTATCCGTAATATTGCGCTCCACACTGAAATTAATGCGAAATACATGAACGAACCAAAACGCTACCTCGTCACCTCCGCCCTACCCTACGCCAATGGCCCTTTACATATTGGTCATTTGGCGGGTGCTTATTTATCTGCGGATATTTATGTGCGCTATTTGCGTTTGATGGGTAAAGACGTGGTGTACATTGGGGGCTCGGATGAGCATGGAGCGGCGATTACGATACGGGCGAAGAAGGAAGGGATTACGCCCAAGGAGATTATAGATAAGTATCATGAGTTGTTCAAAGATACTTTTGAGCGGATTGGGATTTCTTTCGATCATTATCATCGGACTTCTGCGCAATTGCATCATGAGACTTCGCAAGAATTTTTCCGATTGTTGTACGATAAAGGAGAATTTTTGGAGAAGACGACTGAGCAATATTTTGATGAATCGGCAGATCAGTTTTTGGCAGATCGTTATATTATTGGGACTTGCCCAGTTTGTAATCATCCAGAGGCGTATGGCGATCAGTGTGAGAATTGTGGTTCTTCCTTGAGTCCGACCGATTTGAAGAATCCACGTTCAACGCTTTCAGGAGAAACGCCCGTTTTGAAGAAGACGAGTCATTGGTATTTGCAATTGGATAAATATGAGGAATGGTTGCGTGAATGGATAGAAACGGGCAAATTAGATGGAGAGCAATTGCACAATCCAAGCGAATGGAAAAATCATGTTTTGGGGCAATGTAAATCTTGGTTGGACAATGGTTTGCAGCCGCGTTCGATGACGCGCGATTTGGATTGGGGTATTGATGTACCGCAGGATATTCCAGGCGCGGAAGGTAAGAAATTGTATGTTTGGATGGATGCGCCGATTGGTTATATTTCTTCGACCAAGCAATGGGCATTGGACAATGGCAAAGATTGGGAACCGTATTGGAAAGATAAAGATACTGCGTTGATCCACTTCATTGGAAAAGACAATATCGTTTTCCATTGCTTGATTTTTCCTGCTATTCTAAAGGCAACCGATCAATACATTCTGCCTGTCAATGTACCTGCTAATCAGTTTATGAATTTGGAGGGAGACAAGATTTCTACTTCTCGTAATTGGGCGGTTTGGGTGCATGAGTATGTACAAGAATTTGAAGGAAAAGAGGATGAGTTGCGCTACAATATGATCAAGAATATGCCCGAGCAGCGCGACAGTGAATTTACTTGGAAGGGCTATCAGGAAACCAACAATAATGAACTGGTCAACAACCTCGCTAATTTTGTGAATCGCGTTATTGTCTTGACCAATAAATATTACGAAGGTAAAGTTCCTACTTTTGATGCCGATTTGGAAATCAACAGCAGTTTGGTGCAAGGAGAAAATTCGACTTATGGCGAAGAATTACTTTTGCTGAAAGATAAGTTGGAAAAAGTAGGTCAGCACATTGAGAAATTTGATTTTAGAGGTGGTGTGAGTGAGTTGATGGAAATCTCGTCTTTGGGCAATCAATTGTTGCAATTCAATGAGCCTTGGAAAGCCATCAAAACTGATCCTGAACGGGTGAAAGTCGTGATGAATTTGGGGATTCAGATCGTTGCGGCGCTTAGCGTCGCCTGTCGTCCATTCTTGCCGTCCACCTCAGATAAGTTGAGAAAGATTTTGCAACTCTCTGATATTCAGGAAAATGGAGAATTGGCAACGATTATTGAGAAGTTATCCAATCAAGTCGGCATCGTTGGAATCGCGCACGAAATTGGAAAACCAACCCATCTATTTTCTCGCATTCCAGATGAAGTAATTGATGCACAAATTCAGAAATTGGAGGATACGAAAAAAGCCAATAAAGGCATCGAATACGCGCCTGTGGCAGATACGATTCAGTTCGATGATTTTACCAAGCTGGATTTGCGAACAGGAACAATTATCGAAGCTAAAAAAGTCAAGAAAGCGGATAAATTATTGCATTTGACGGTTGATTTAGGCTTTGAGCAACGTAGTATTGTTTCTGGCATTGCAAAGTTCTTCAAATCCGAAGACATCATTGGACAAGAAGTCGTTATTGTTGCTAATCTAGCACCTAGAAAATTACGTGGAGTGGAATCGCAAGGAATGGTCTTGATGGCAGAGAACGATCAAGGAGAATTGGGATTTGTATCGCCGAGTTCGGGTTTTGGGAATGGGTTTGTGGTGAGGTAGAATATCCGTATCAAGCAGAGCACGCAGAGATTTAATTTTCAGTACTTTCTATCAAAAAAAGTTAGGGTTTTGTAAAACAAGTAGTATTATTCAACTTTGTCTGCTGCGAAACAAACTATTGGCAGGTGTTTGATTGTTATTCTTGCATAAATTGAATCTTATTTCATCATCTAATAATTTATCACTAAAAGCAATCATGCAACTAAAATTCATATTCCTCTTTTTCCTTATGGCTACTACTTTTGCTAGTTGCCAACAAGGTGCTAAAAAGAGTTCTGAAAGCGAAAATTTGGCAGTTCAGGTCGCAGGTTTAGATTTTCCAGCCACGGTACAACCTATTGAAAAAACTGAAGAAGAATGGAAGTCAGAATTGACAGATCAAGAATTTTATGTACTGCGTAAAGCAGGTACAGAATATGCCTTTTCAGGTGATCTTTGGGACAATAAGAAAGAAGGTGTTTACACTTGTCGAGGCTGTCAGCTGCCATTATTTTCTTCAGCGACGAAATACAGATCAGGAACAGGTTGGCCCAGTTTTTATGAACCGATTAAAGATGCTTACATCGGTGAAGATGTGGATTATAAAATTGGCTACAAAAGAACAGAAGTGCATTGTGCAAGATGTGATGGGCACCTAGGGCACGTTTTTCCTGATGGTCCTCAACCAACTGGTTTGCGTTATTGTATCAATTCGGTTTCTCTGGATTTCGTAGCGAATGAAGCGGAAGAAGAGGAGGAAATGGAAAAGCCATAACTTTTGTTAGAATCAGGATTCACAAGAGTAGAGAATTTCAGGATTCTTTCAAGCATACTACTACGTAATCCTGCAAATCTTTGAATCCTGAAAATCCTGATTCTGACAAGTTTTACTTCAAAGTCGCTTCTTGTTCCAAGGACTGCAAATATTTATTCAGCCTTTCCATGGGCTTGATGACCGCTACTCTTCCTGAACGTACAAATTCATAGATACCCTTTCCGCGCAATTCATCCAACAGACGCTCTGTTTCTTGCTGCTGTCCTGTCTTTTCTATGACAACATACTCCGTATCAATTTCTAAGATTCGAGCATTGTGCTTGCGCACCAATTTTTCTAAAGTATTTCCACTTGTAAATGCCTTCAATGGCACTTTATACAAAGCTAACTCCTGATGCACAATCTCATCATTTTCGTAATGAAAGGCTTTCACTACATCCACTTGCTTATCCAATTGCGCGACCAATTTTTTCACCATTTCTTCGGTCACATTCACCTGAATGGTAAAACGATGAATGCCTTCCATTGAAGATTTGGAAGTCGTCAAACTTTCGATGTTAGTATGGCGGCGCGTAAAGACGGTTACTACGCGTTGTACCATTCCCGTTTGATGCTCTGTAAAAACAGTGATTGTATATTCTTTTTTCTCCATCATTGTACGATTTCAAAGTCTATATGATAATGATCATCATGCACTCGATTGACAATATCAGATAAGGAGCGTGCAAAGTAAATCCCCTTTTGCTTTAATTTCTTGCCGCTCTCGGTAGCATAAAAATCATCTTTCAGCTCTATTTTTAAGATAACTTTATTGATTTTGAGTCCATTATTGCGAGCAGCACGGTCTAATGCTAAAATATGCCTCCCCATTGTCTCAAAGTCAATTTCAATCTTTTGGTCAATTTTTGATTTGCCATCATCCGTGAACTCTAACAGATAATGCCATAAGCCGATCCAATCCAACCACCTCGACTGCTGCTGCCCTCGTTTTTTCGGCACCATGAAATCCACGCTCAAGCCATTTTGGTGCGTTCGATGCAGCAACATTTTACCTCCAGCTTTATTGGCACATTCCATCACTCTAAATTTCATCCCTTCACAAGTCTCTTCACATTCTTTATAAGCTGCCAACAAAGTCGCATTAACTTTGGAATGCAAATAAGCATCATCTAAGATATAATAACTCAATGGACTAAAGTACCTAAAATTTTTGCCTGAATACGGCATCAAATAGGGATTTTCGAGCTGTCCATTGCCTGGCGAGCCAATGGATTTGCTGTTGCCTTCGTTTTTGTAAAGCAATTCTGGAGTGGATAGAATGATTGCCAATATGACTAGTAAAAGTGATGAATATTTGAGAAATTTCTTCATTTTCCGTAAAGTTGTAACTGGTGAAACAATGAAAATTTCAGTAGCAGCGTTTGATTGAACACTTTCAAAATATGAAATTATTTTATGGGGGAATTGATGATCGGGTCAGACCCATTGATTCATTAACTCAGACTTACTAAGTTTGCAAAACTTGGCAAGTCTTAATCTACGGATTTACCCTACTCTCGATGAATGAATGGTTTGGACAGAAATTGTACGTACCGAATCATCAAATCACCACTTAAATGAATAAAATTCCTTTTTTAGTCTTAGCGGTCACTGCTTTCTGTTTTCTTACTTGCAAAGAACCCGTTTACAATCCAAAACCTCGCACCTATCCAAAAGTGAACTATCCTGAACGTGCTTATCAAGCCTTTAAAAAAAGTGAATGTGCCTTCACCTTCGAGTATCCAACTTACGCACAAATCACTCAAAATGAAGGTATTACACAAGCAAAAAATACACCTGACTGCATTTTTGATTTATTTATACCCGCTTTTGATAGCCGCTTGCATTGTACTTATTATCAGATTAATAGTCAAAATGAATTTGCAGAATTGTGGAATGATGCTTTTGATCTAGCCAACAAACACAATGTGCGAGCAGAATATATTGAAGAAAATAAAATACAGAATGCGAAGGGCGTTGGCGGCTTTGCTTTCGACATCAAAGGTCCTGCAGCTTCTCCCTTTCAATTTTTTTTGACGGATAGTACGCAGCATTTCTTACGCGCTTCGCTCTATTTCAATACACAAGTTCGCCAAGATTCGATGGCGCCCGTTTACGATTTTGTGATTGAAGATTTGATGAAAATAGTGGAGAGCTTTGAGTGGAAAGAAGCGGGTAAGTAGAGGTAGTTTAGTACCTTGCCGTTTTATTTCAACAAGCCTAAAATCTAACTTTCGTGATTCAATCCATCAAACGAGCCTACCGCAAATTTTATAAGAACTTACGCTTTAATCTTAGTGCGAACGATAATCTCATTTTTATTGGATTTTACAAATATTTTTACAGTCCAAGTAAAGGTAGCTTGAGTGAATTTTTGGATAACTATTCCAAGTCCAAAAGAGATAATTTTACAGTAGTCCAGATTGGAGCCAACGATGGAATGACACACGACCCGATTCATAAATTTATTAAGCGCGATCGCTGGCACGGCGTTTTATTGGAACCCCAGAAATATGTGTACGATACTTTCCTAACACGCGTCTATCAAAAAAACAAAGAAATCCATCCTGTTCATGCTGCCATTGGAGCAGAAGATGGAGAATTGGAGTTGTACAAAATTGGATTTTCCAATATGCGTTGGGCAACAGGTTTGGCTTCTTTTGATCGCGCGCAGATACAAAAAGCATTTGATTCAGGTTTAGTAGCTGGCAATTGTAGGAAGCACAATATCGAAATTCCAAAAGCAGAAACTGAACGTATCAAAGTAGAAACGATTCCAGTTATTAGTGTAAATAATTTACTCAAAAAGTACCAGATTAATAAAATGGATCTACTCCAAATTGATACAGAAGGCTTTGATTATCAAGTTATTCAGTTTTTTGATATTGCTAAAAATCAACCGAAGGCGATCATTTTTGAAAACGTACATCTTCCAGAAGCAGATAAGATTACTTGTTATCAGTTACTGAAGGAAAATGATTATGCTGTGAAGGAGTACAGTTCTAATACTTTGGCGATGCGACAGCC
>JBCDFY010000348.1:0-6283 GCA_039176995.1 Bacteroidota bacterium | reverse complement strand
ATACCAGTAGCATGAGCATACCAGTAGCATGAGCATACCAGTAGCATGAGCATACCAGTAGCATGAGCATACCAGTAGCATGAGCATACCGCTACTAATGACTGATAAACCTATGAAAAAATTAAAAGAAGAAAACCTATGTTGATGAGTTAGCTCCTCATGATTTTGTGATGGTTTACTTACTTAATGTAAATACGAAATTGGTTGCTTCATTCTAGTGTCTGTTTTATAGTTTGATTAATATTATTGAATCGTAAGGATTTGAGCTTGCATTACCACTATGTTATGGTTATATTTGGAACATTTATTTATGAGAATAATACTTACACAACTATTATATTAACAGAACAAATATATACAAATTTTCATAACATTCAAAAATTTTGTTCATTATTTTTGATTATTTCACAAAACTACCCAATTACAGGTATTTCATGCGCACATTTCTAAGACAAATTATTATGTTTCTTTTTTTTAATTTGTAGTATGCAGGTTACTTGTGCGCTTATTTGAGTTCTTTGATCTGTTTATCTGAATCGAAAAAGTAGTTGGCACTTTAGTTTGAAATTGCTAATTTTTACGGAACAAAAATTAGCAATTTGGGACATGTTTATCTACTAGCTTGACATTCCTTCTTGAAAACAGCCTGAGTCAATGTAAGGAATTCGCGTAACAAGTATGCTCAGGGGCTTTACTAAGACTTATTCCGAGTATTGCTCAAAACTTCGTGCATGCCTACATAAAAATTAGCAATTTGATACTAAAGCATCAACTACTCCTGCGATTCAGATAAACTTGTCCAATTTGGGTGGTCTTTTTGGACAGCAATGATATTATTTTGGATAATTTTCTACAAACATAATCATTTCTGTCCGAAGGACCTTTTAAAAATTAAATTGAAATCTACCTTTCTATCGAATAGGAATAATAACAGAAAATCGCGTTTGCTCAGGTAGCTCGAAGCTTACGATAGAACCTTGCTGATCGCAGTAAGTGCCGATGGAGGAACTTGCTTCGGCAGTATGACAAGTAGAGTCATTGCAGATGCGAACCGCATTGGTGCAGTAGAGTAGGGGACAGGATTTAAGGGTCACAAGTCCGCTATCTATGTCGCAGTAAGTGTCCTGTCCGTCGTGTTCATTGATCCAATACCAACGATAATTTTCGTGGGAGAAGTATTCGTTTCGCTCCAAATCGAAGTTGACGATCACACTCAGAATTTCTTCATTGGCACAAAAAGAGTCGAATTCGTTCGGCTGACAGCCTGATAGTATCACTACCAACAGTGCAAGAGATACGTTTTTCATAAAGCAACAATAATTTTAGCCGCTAGTAAATTTTCGTTGGTCATCCAGTCCATCTGCCCTTTGAAGCCCATGACTATAAAATCTTCCATGAGGTAAGTCCACTGATGCGAAAAGTTACCTCGTGGCGAGCTGAGTATATGACCATGTCTTTTGCATTCATTCAGCACACCTTTGGGAATCATGATGGATAAGAAATTGTCAGAAATCCCCGTATTGCAAGTACGATCTTTGAGGTAGATGACTTTGGTATTTTTTTGCTTTTGCAATCCAGCTCGCTTGCTTTCAAAAGCAGCCGCTGCGCTGTGTTGCATACTCGTGTTTGAATCCACTTCCTGCGTCTTACTATTTCTTTCATGTTCCTCAAAAGGGTGACATTCATTGGGATCGTTGGGACAATAGCCCGCCAATCCCGTTATCAGTCCAGCGGTATAGCCTAGCAAATCACAGTTTTGGTAGTAAGTGTAGTGATAGCGAAGCTTATGGCTGCCTAAGGCTTCCGTTGCGAGTACGTACAAAGAAGGAATACTATCTACTACATAAAAAAGATGTTTTCGAGCTTTATCTGATTTTGTGTGAATGCGGTAATCGAATTGGTACTCATACACGTCACTACGCTTGTGGTAGAGGATGCTTGGGTCTCTGTTGTTGAAATAAAAATGATGGATGATTTTAGTATTAGAAATGGGGAAAGTCACTGGGTATGTTTGCGCAAAGTTTTGGGTACGAAATCCGTTTGTTATGGATGAGCAAGTATTGCTATGATACTCGAATATATTGACCCAAATCGGGGCAAAATAATCGGGGCAGTCTTCTATCCAAGGATCAGGAAAATCAGGAAGTGTTGGACGCACTTCGGGTTCATATTGAATGATGCGGTCGCACAACTGATAATCGTTGGGGCAAGCGATTTCTGATTGGTCAAGGAGGATCTTCATCTGGGTGAGTACCTCACAGTTTTGGTATAATTGGGTACTGTATCGTGTGGAAAGCACTCGACCGCTCGCACTGCTTTTTCTCTTGCTGATGGTAACCCGAATCAGAGAAGGACGTTGAGCGATGCCGTAGAAATAATGATCTGCCTCCGTATTTTGTCGATTGAAATGGTAACGGAAAGAATCGGGTAGTGCATGAAGGTAGCCATGAAAGATCGTTCGGTTAGGTGTTTCGTGTGGCTTGGTGAAATGCAGAATAATTCGGTTGGTATCTAGCACCAATGATCGAATTTCTACGGCATAATCAAAAGTGGTCAATTCATTCCCACGAATGGTATAGGACTTTCTGGGTCTTCGCTGGCATTTCCCTATTTCGGGAATCATTTCTGTCCACAAAGGACTGAAATAATCGGTACATTCTTCCAACCATGCAAGCGGGAAAAAAGGAAGTTGTGCATCAGGGTATTGAGCGTGGAGACCTTGAAAATAGAGTAGCCAAACAACAATTAGTAAGCGCATGTTTGATGTAATTTTTGCCTACTTATTCGTTTGAAAATGCTTGGATTCGCTTTGGTAAAGATAGTGCTTTAGTACTTAGGATGCAAGTTGATGCGGTTTATTGTTCATTTACAAATCAACCTGTAACTTATACTTGGCATCACTATTTGAACACGAACTGTGATAATCCGTTTAAAATTAGCCATTTATAGCCAATTTTTGCGAATGCGCCTGAGCGTACACTACTGGATATAACACAAATTTGAAACACTGAGTACACTTAGAAACACTAAGAAAAGTGGATAGTGTAGCTATGTAATTTGCCTCTCTTTTCTCCTGTAATCTAGAATATCCAGTAGTCTACCTAAGAGCTACACTACTGGACAAAACACAAATTGAAGCACTGAGTACACTCAGAAACACTAAGAAAAGCGGCTAGTGTAGCTGTGTAATTTGCCTGTCTTTTCTCCTGTAATCCACCTAAGAACTTATTTGGCGTGCTATATTACTGTCAACCAATTTTTTACAATTCAATCCTACTCCAAACCAGCTCTAAGCGTTTTTCCCATATTTCTCAACTCAGCTCGTATTTCTTCTAATCTTCCTTTGATCGCTGTATTTTTCAAATCTTCATCAGTGAATGAGCTTATCATTTCGCTGATTTCGGCTAAGGTTTTCTCTGGCGTCCCTTCGATTTGCGTATTGCACATCTCTACTTGCCTGAGTTCAGGCATTTTCATTTTGAATTGCGCTTTCAAAAGAATGATTCGCCTTCTTGTCTGCTCTTTTGTCTCACTGTCTTCCACCGCTAAAGACATCAAATGATTTAGCTGCTTCTTTAGGTGCTTGATTTTGAGTCCCAAAAGAGCAATTCTGATATCTTCCATAACGCATTTTTTTGTAGTACCCGATTTGTCATCATGCGTATTTGTATTTTTAAGGTCATTACAAACAACTACTTTTGTTAAAATATTATTTGTATTCATAATAAATAGGAGGTTTTGAGCTACATCAGAAGACGTAGCCATTAATTAGTAAATAGACTTGTCACGCTTTGAGAAAATCAAAGTGTGACAGGTCTAGTGACTGTGACTATACATGTGTTATCAATTATTGAAATACTGTCTTTCGCTATCTCATAACCTGATAAGAATCTGCACTTTACAAGCAAGTCAATGAGCGTTCCCAAAAATCGCAATGACAGGGGAATTTGTAAAAATACCCTAGCTTTTACGTTCTACTCAACCCTAACCAATAAAAAAGTACCTTGACTAGCTGCGCCTTTAATCTGTTCATGAAAGTATAAGGGTAGCAAAAAACGAACGGTTTGTGCCTCTACGGGATGGAAATAGGTAGCGACAGATTTGAAAATAGCATCTGTTGCCTGATCTGGAATGACAAGCAAATGTCGGTTACCCAGCAACTGAAAAGCAGCAGAGAAATCCTCTTGATCGACGTGGAACTCGTGGTAGTAAGCCGTGGAGTCGGCATTCGGAAAATATGCGCCTGTGTAAAAGTGGGTAGCTAGATCAATGTATTCTCGATAAAAACGGATTCCACTTTTCGTCCCGTCCGTATTGTACAGATCAAGGTAAGTAGGCAATTCTTGTGTAAAGCTCTTTGTGGTAAAGCAACACAGTAGCAGATGGGTTAGGCAAATTAAACGCATGGTACGATTATTTTTGCCTACTTATCTGGTGATAATAATTGAATCCGTTACTGCAAAATTAAGAAAAAGTGCGAAAAGGTATAGCAAATAAATTTTCCCTATAATTTACCTTATGAATAATTAAAAAAATTTCCGATTCAGAAGGTACTGACAAACGCGTAAATAAACTTGTCACAGATTGCTACATAAAAAGCTTCGACCAGTACGAGACCAGCGAAGCTTCATTGTTATGTCTCTGAATAGATTATAGAGGATTCAGATAAGACCTCTAGTATAGTCGCACTTCTTTGCGTAACCTCCTATAGAAACGCTCGAATTGCACAACAAAGATAATCTCTTTTAATTGGATTCACAAATAAGACGTCACCAAAGCAATTTTATCATATTAATAAATATATACATAAAAAATAGGTAAGTTCAATCACTAATATCCCTACCAGTACGCTTTGATTTGTTCTAGTAATTGTTCTTTTCGTGTCTCCAAATCAATATACTGCTTAATCTTATCAATCAAGGCAGCATTTTCTGCTTCTGCTGATTGAAGCTTAGCCTTCAGATTTTCGTTTGCTTGTTTCAATTCCAGGCACTGAATCACTGCTTTTTCTAATGTTTTAGTTTTCGTGTTTTCGCGATAGATTGCTTTGAGTTGATTCAAAGCATCTTCAAATTCATCGGAATATTCTCGAATGCGAATCGCTTTACGCTTGACCGTTTTTTTATCCATGACACTGAACATTTGATAACTATATAGGTCAATAATTACAGTTTTTTTCAGCAATTGTTGCCTCAGTAACCATACTGTGAACGGCTGTCGGCGCAAAGGGATTTCGGTGCAAGACTAGTGTATCAGGATTGCGCCCGCAAATACCGCTGCTGGTGATCTTCTTTGCGATGGGTTGCGTACTGGATAATGGGTGTGTTGGTTGATGTATCGGCTGGGTTGATTGGCGTGACGTGTGATAGGAGCAGCTAAAGGGAATATCATCAGCAAGCCATATCCGCACGGTAGACAGCGGACGTGCGTTCAAATCCATCTGCTTTACTGCCTTTTATGGGTTGGGCTGCGTATTGGATATTGGGCGCTGTGGTCTAGTGCGTCGGCTGGGTGGTTTGGTGTGACGAGGCGACAGGAGTGGTTAAAGGTAAAGGCAGCAAAGCAAGCCATTTTCGACTAAATATGTATGATTAATTATAGGTGAGTGGAGCGTGAATTCATCTCCACTCAAACCAATTCATGTTCTAAGCTTTCGCCTGTGGTCTTACTAAGCAGACTTTCCAAAGTCTCACGTTATTGTTCCGACCAGTCTTTTTAGTTCCCACCCAAGTAATTTCAACGGGCGTGCCAACTGGTAAAGCTCTATTGATGAAGGTATCCACCAAGATGGTCGCCATATTGGTGTAGGTACACATTTGTGAATCTACCAAGACAATTGCGGGCAACTCGTCTCCATTTCGCCCTGCCTGATTTACGATACCAAGAAAGACAAAACGCTTAGGCTGATTTTCGATAAAATCAAAATTAGTGGTTGCTAGGCTAACAGGCTCGACAGGAAACTCCTCCAGCTTATCCAAAATACCATTTTTTAGTATACTCTGCAATGTACCTGCGGCGATAGCTACTTCAAAATCCTGATTGTTAATAGGGGCAACTTTTTTAGATTTAAGGGGCGCAATCCCATAATTTACCCAAAAGTCCAGTAAGAGAAGATTGGCTATTTTTGCAAAAAAAATAAACAAAATAAAAATAGCAAGATGCAATCACTACTTACTGGACAGGACGAAATTATGGAAGAATTAAAATCCAACCTAAGGGAAAAAGAGCAAGACTTACAAAAATATTTAGAAGATGGAGATTTCAACCAGTTTGAGCAAGGGGT
>JBCDFY010000347.1:0-6316 GCA_039176995.1 Bacteroidota bacterium | reverse complement strand
GTGGGACTCAAAAAACTCCATCAGAGAAAAGAATGTATTTTTTATCATTTTCCAATCATTGAAAGCCTACTTCCTTCTCTTCATTCTTCCAAAAAAGTGCGCATCTTTATTCCAAGAATTGAATCTCGAAGAGGTTTGATGAAACAAAAGGTCTATGATTTGACCATTGAAACAATCATTAGCTGCAAACAGTGTTTGTTGAAATGTAAGGTTGAAGATTTGACTGAATTTTACTTCAAGAAAGCTAAAATCCAACAACGTATACAAGAAGAAATGATTGCTACACAAACCAAAGATTAATCATACACTTCTTCCAAAAATTCCGTTAGGTGTTTATTGAATTCTTCTGGGTGTTCCATCATAGGAGCATGCCCACATTCATCAATAAAAATCAGCTTAGAATTTTTGATCAGCTCATGGAATTTATCACCAACGAAAGGCGGCGTAATAGTATCATTGTTTCCCCAAATCAATAGGGTAGGTGCTTCGATTTGGTGCAGTTCTTCCTCCAAATTATATTTGATGGCAGAGCGAGCAGTATAAATGACTGCCAAGGTTTTATCTCGTTGATTTACAATGTCATAGACTTCATCTACGAGTTCTTTAGTCGCGATTTTTGGATCGTAAAAAGTATCTTCTGTCTTAGTTTTTACAAACTCATAATTGGCGCGTGGAGGAAAAGATTTACCAATCGAATTTTCAAACAAACCAGAGCTGCCCGTAAGGGTTAAGGATTTGACTTGTCTAGGATACTTCAATGTATAAATTAAGCCAACGTGACCTCCTAGCGAGTTGCCTAACAAATTTACCTCTTCGTAGCCTCTCAATTCAATGAACTCCGCCACATGAGCTACCAAACTATCCAAGGAAACTTCCTTAGGCGGCAAATCAAAAATCGGCAGAATAGGCACAACGACATTGTAATTATCCTTGAAAGCATTAATCAAATCTTCAAAATTACTCAATGCGCCAAACAGACCATGAAGCAATAACAAAGTACGGTCTCCTCCCTTGGATTCTACATATTTGAATTTTCCTTCTTCCTGAATTTGATAATCCATGTGTTTAATTTAGTTAGATAGCAAATTTTGGTAACGGGTTGAAAAGTCGATTAATGCACGAAGAACCAAAAGATCGTATTTAGAAAAAACTCTACGTACCCTGTGCTCTCTGCATGGAAGAACTTTAGTCCAACACCCAAATTTCTAATACAATTCTCTCTTTTTTCTTTGGGGGCGCAAAATTACACTTTTACAAGCAAAAAAAACTTAGTTTTAGACCTTGATTTTCAGAAACACAACTATGTCTGTACCCACAACTCCTACTTTCACAATCAACTGGCACGAATATCCTTTTGTTCGCCTGCTGTTACCTGTGCTCTTAGGAGTCGTTCTTGCTGAAAACCTCGACTGTCCTGATTGGATAGCTGGGCTTTTCCTTGGAATCGGATCGACGGCAACGTTGGTCTTTTCGGCTCTCCGAAATGTGAAGTCCATTTGGTTTGGGGTAGCAACCTCAATTAGTCTAGTGAGCTTAGCTTATTTGTACACCAATCAATACAATGAACAAAATCGCTCAGATCATTTCAGCCAGTTTCAACTAGAAGAATCAGCAAAGGTTGTCGGATGGATTGCGAGTATGCCCGAAGAGAAAAAGTGGGTACAATTTCGGTTTCAAGTGCTACAAATTGGTGACCAGTCCGCTTCTGGAAATATTCAAATATACGTAGAAAAAGACAATTTAAGCCAGCAACTTTCCTACGGCGATGTGCTTCAAATAGATGCAAATTTGCTTCGGGCAAGTACTCCAAAGAATCCTAATGCATTTGATTTCTCTAAATACTTGCACTATCAAAATACTCATTATCAGTCTTTTGTGAGAAAAACTGATTGGAAAAGATTAATATCCGATCAAGGGAATTCCGTACTTAGAAGTATTTACCATCTGCGCAAAAAATTGCTGAATATGCTGAGCAAGCATTTGGAAGCAGAAGAAGTTTTTTCGGTTGGTGCAGCGCTCACATTAGGCTATCGTGGAGCAATTAGCGAAGAAGTTCGCAATGCCTACGCGAATACAGGTGCAATTCATATTTTGGCAGTTTCAGGTTTACACGTTGGCATTATCGCCATGATTTTGTTCTGGATCTTGAAGGTCATTCCGTCTTACACTTTTGCACAAAAATGTTTGAAGGCAGGAATTGCCTTATCTGGGATTTGGCTATTCACTTTACTAACTGGAGCATCCGCTTCCGTCTTGCGTGCTGCCACGATGTTCAGTTTTATCATTGTCGGCAAGTATGTTCAGCGCAATGGAACAATCTACAACAGTTTAGCCGCCGCTGCCTTCTGTTCATTGCTCTACAATCCATATCTACTCTTCCAAGTGGGCTTCCAACTGTCTTATTTAGCCGTTGCGGGCATCGTATTTTTTCAACCCAAAATCCATCGCTTAATTTACATTAAAAGCCGTCCTTTGGATTATCTCTGGCAAATTACCAGCGTTTCCTTCGCTGCTCAAATCGCGGTTTTCCCAATCAGTTTGTACTATTTCCACCAGTTTCCCACTTATTTTTGGTTGTCGAGCATGATTGTTATTCCTGCTGCTTTTATCATTTTGCTATTGGCTATATTTCTATTTTTCTCTCAACTTTTGCTACCAATTATGAGCGATATAGGAGGTGAAATCTTAGAAGGCTTACTCTACGTGATGAATCAAATTATCTTTGCCATTGAGCGCTTACCATTTGGCTTAATAGAAGGCGTTTGGATTGCTTGGTACGACGTACTTTTTTGGTATGGTTTCATTGCTGCTATCACTTTAGTTCTACTTCATCGGAAAGCAAAATTTATGATCGCCACTGTTGTGATATTTTGTTTATTATCAGGAAGTTATACGATAAAAAAGACTCAACAATATTTCAACAAAAGCATGGTGGTCTATCACAATACTCGCGAGACGGTGATAGATTTCTTCGATGGCTACACTGCTTACAGTTTACAAGTCTCTAATGTAGATCAAAAGCGATTAGACTTTGCCACCCAGCAGCATCGTTGGGCAATGGGAAGTAAAACCATTCAAACGCACTTTTTGAAAGATACAATTTCCCTGAAATACGATCATATTTGGATGAACTTGCCTTACCTTCAATTTTATGATAAGCGAATTATGTTACTTAATCATCATCAATTGATTCAGAGTGAGGAAAAGTTGAAACTTGATTATTTGCTGATATACGATTCGCCAAGTCTTAAAATGGTGGATGTTTTGAAAGCCATTGAGCCTCAGCTCATTATTCTGGATGCATCTAATCGTTTTTCGCAAATCAAACAATGGAAAATGGAACTCGAAGAATTAAACATTGCTTATTACAATGTACATGAACTAGGGGCATTTGAAATTCAGATTGAGTGAGATTGAATTTTTGTAGCACAGCCCTTGGTTCTCCAACTTTGGTTCTCTTTATAGTTCAAAACTGTATGAACTACTGCTTTGCTCAACTTTAATTAAAGTATAAGTCCTCATAAGGTCAAACAAAACCTTGCTTGACACTGCACAACTCACCTAAAAACATAAATCACCTCTGGGAAAAAGATAACAATCGCCAAAAATACCAACTGAATAATCACAAAAGGAATAATACCTCGATAAAGATGCTGAGTCGTCACGCTATCAGGTGCAACACCTTTTAAGTAGAATAGCGCAAAACCAAAAGGTGGAGAAAGAAAAGAAGTCTGTAAATTCATTGCAAGTAAAATACCAATCCAAATTAAGTCAATATCATACTGAATAAAAATAGGAGCTACCACAGGAACTATAATGAAAATAATCTCAATAAAATCAATAAAAAAACCTGCAACGAAAACGACAATCATCACCAAAATCAAAAAAGCAGTGGCAGACAAATTGGCATTTTCAATCAGTTCAACCAGATAACGATCGCCGCCCAATTCCCTAAAAACGAAAGAGAAAGTTGTTGCGCCTAGCAAAATCCAAAAAACCATACTCGTCAAATGCGTCGTTTCTCGCATTACAGATTTTAGAATAGAGAGATTGAATTTTCCTTGCAAAATGGTCAGTAAAGTTGCGCCCAGTGCACCTACTGCTGCTGCTTCCGTAGGCGAAGCAATTCCTGCAAAGATAGAGCCTAGTACGGCGATAATCAAAAGCAAAGGCAACAGAAAAACTTTGATGACTTTCCAAGCGAAATCATCTTGTCGAAAAGCTGCAATTTCCTCTGGTGGAATGACGGGCGCGCTTTCTGGGCGAATACGAGCAAAAATCGCTATATATATAATGTATACACCAACTAATAAAATGCCTGGTAACAAAGCCGCTGCGAATAAGTCACCTACGGAAACATTCAACACGCTTCCAAGTAAAACCAAAACTACCGAAGGAGGAATAATCTGTCCTAGAGTTCCCGACGAGGCAATTGTTCCCGTTGCCAATTCAGGCTTGTATCCTCTCTTCAGCATAGTCGGCAAACTAATCAATCCCATCGTAATTACTGTCGCTCCAACAATGCCTGTAGAAGCTGCCAATAATGCGCCTACAATCACCACTGAAATCGCCAGACCGCCTTTTATTTTTCCAAATAGCATTGCCATCGTTTCTAGCAGACTCTCCGCTAATCCTGATTTTTCAAGCATGATTCCCATATAAACAAAAAGTGGAACAGCTAATAAGACATAATTACTCATCACGCCCATGATACGCGGAGGCAAAGCAGAAAAAGCCGCAGCATCCAAAAAGCAAATGGCATATAAAATAGAAATGCCGCCCAGCGTAAATGCAACTGGAAAACCATAAAGGATGAGTAAGAAAATGCTGAGAAAGAGTAAAAGTGCGAGTAGTTCCATAAATTTAGTCTTCTTGAGTATGTCTTAAAGTCAAAATAGATTGAAGCACAACTGAAATGGCTTGTAAAGTCAGTAATAGAAAACCAAGTACGATGACTGATTTGATGAAATAGCGAGCAGGCAGACCACCTGGGTCAGGAGAACCTTCTCTGACCTGAAAAGACAAGAGTGCGTATTTTCCAGCAAACCAAACAATCGCAACGCACCACGGAATAAGCAATAAAACGGTGCCCAAAAGATTTACCCAAGCCTTATCGCGTTCTGAAAAGTTAGAATAAAATAAATCCACTCGGACGTGTTTATCCTCTTCAAAGGCATAAGCTCCACCTAATAAAAAAAGGATAGCAAAAAAATGCCATTCCAATTCAATGATCCAAGCAGAAGTATCTTTAAAGATGTATCTAAAAATAACATCAATCACAATTAGAATGACCAAGGCTGTACTTATCCAAGAAGCCGCTTTTCCAACTTTTTCGCTAAGTAAATTGATCGTAGAAACTATTGTATTCATAAACCTTATTTATTCTATAAACGCTACTTGCAAGTTTCAAATTATCGCGAGTTATTTACACCACTTTTTGAAGGAGTAGGAACTATTTGCACCAGAACACACTTATTTCAAGTAAATAAATAGAAAGAATCCAAAATTTTTTTAAAAAAGAAAGAAATATTTGGTTTAGACTTTTTTAAAAAAGAAAAAAATGTATCTTTGCACTCGCTTTTGAAAAAAGCAGTTCTTTGAAGTGAAAATGCCAGTGTAGCTCAGTTGGCCAGAGCAGCTGATTTGTAATCAGCGGGTCGGGGGTTCGAATCCCTCCACTGGCTCATTTTCTTTCAAACTTATTCAGGTATTTGCCTCTATAAGTTTCATACCAACACACGGGGGTGCGCCGGAGTGGGAGAGCCGGGCCAGACTGTAAATCTGGTGTCTCTGACTGAATAGGTTCGAATCCTATCACCCCCACAATGGCTATTAGCCATTAGTTATTGGTGCCTTTTAGCTAAAAGCAAACTGCTAATAGCTAATAGCCAAGCACGCGGGAGTAGCTCAGTTGGTAGAGCATCAGCCTTCCAAGCTGAGGGTCGCGGGTTCGAGTCTCGTCTCCCGCTCTAAGTAACATAGGGCATGAAATGATCTAATTAATGTGCCTTATGTTTTCTTTTTTGAGCAACATTGAGTATCAGTATACATCCTGCAACTTTGTATATCACTCGACGTAACCAAAAAAGCCAGGCAGTTGCTGCCCTGATTTTGTCGAAAGAGGCAAAACCACTATTCTGAAACAGTAAGCTGCCAATGTAGCTCAGGGGTAGAGCACTTCCATGGTAAGGAAGGGGTCGGTGGTTCAAATCCACTCATTGGCTCCACAAAAAAGAAAATGCCAGTGTAGCTCAGTTGGCCAGAGCAGCTGATTTGTAATCAGCGGGTCGGGGGTTCGAATCCCTCCACTGGCTCT
>JBCDFY010000346.1:0-6333 GCA_039176995.1 Bacteroidota bacterium | reverse complement strand
TCAAATCTTCTATAAAAGTGTAATTTGTTATACACACGGTCTTTACGAAGTTTATTTTTGACAATTGATAATTTCATATGTACAGATTGCATAATTTGTTCGTTCTATAACAGACACCTATTTCTTCTCACTTTAAAGCCACTATGATGTATAATTTTAGTTACCTTTTGATACTCCCATTTCTATTGTTTTCTTTCACTTTTCAAGCACAAATTTTATTTTTTTCGCCTGTACAATTTGATACGGACCAAGATACTTTGACGCTTGAAGAAAAAGAGGATTTTGAAATACGAATCAAAAATTTGGGCAAGCCAATTACCCACTACAAAATCCACTTAATTGGACATACCGACAATCAAGGAAGCCTTAGTTACAACGAAGATTTGTCTCGCCGAAGAGCAGTTTATGTACAATCTATTTTGACAGATTTGGGCTTGCCTCAAGAGCAAATCCAATTAGAGTATCGCGCATTTTTAAGCCCGACGGATAAGGCAGATAACGAAGCTGCTCGTACCAAAAATAGACGCGTGGATATTCTACTTGAGCCTTGGCTCAATCATGTAAGCCATGATTTTCACATCGTGAATGCTCAGCAAGAAACCATTTTAGCGTATAGCCGATCTACTACCAAAATCACAATACCCAGCAATGCTTTCCTCGATAGAAACGGAAAGCCTTACGAAGGCGAAGTACTTGTCAGCTATCGCGAATTTCAGGATTATGCAGATTTTATGATGAGTGACTTACCGATGAATTTTAATTGGGAAGGCGAAAAGGCTTATTTCAACTCCACAGGAATGTTTGAAATGCGCGCCTATGATACACGGCAACAACCTTTAACGATTGCTCCCGAAAAGCGCATCAAAGTTGCTCTTGAACAACGAGAGGTTTTAGATGGCACAGAAATTTGGATGTTCAATGAAGAAAATAAGGAATGGCAATCAGGCAACAATTTTGTCAGATTGACGGATGAAGAAACGGTCAAAGTGCAATCGGGTTCTAGTGTGACTAAACTTGGAGAATCCAAATTGTGGTTTCCAGAAAATACGCCTTCCGATACCATTAAATCTCTGCAAGATGCCCACGTACTGCTGGGGGAAATTTTTTCGGATATCGCTTCTTATGACAATAAATACGTCCCTCAGTTGGACTTCGCTAGTTTTAGGGATCGAACCAATAGCAGAATCAGTAAATACTATGCGGGCACAGATTATGTGAGGCATTTGCCGTTCAATTTGGTTTATGACAACTTGGAGTACTACAACATTCGACTAGAAGAACAAGGGGAAAAAGAGAAAAGAAAGCTACGTTTCAAAGTGAATGACCTCAGCAAAAAGAACCCAGAGTTGGCTTCTTTGGAAGAAGTCATCTGGGAGATGAATCCTGCCAAATTTGAGAAAAAATACGACTTTGACTTGACTTCAAGACGCTATGCTGATATTAAAATCACGAGAGGGAGAAAGGGGAAATATACCTTTCGCCTGAAATACAAAGGTACTCAATATGGCTTCGAAGCTGCTCCAAAAATTGTTCCTAATGCAGACGATCAGGAATTTACAATTGCGAAGCGATATAGATTGTATTCGAGTGCTTATCGTGAGCGACTGAAAGCCTTTGATTCACAAATCGTGCTCAACCGAAGTAAGGCAACTCTCATTGCTTCTTCCATTCAACTTTTGATGCCTAAAGAAGTCCCCAACGACGAGCAACTATTAGATGCCATGCGTTATTTCTTAGGAAAAAAACGTTCGTATTCCAACATTACGCTTCCTCCAAGAGGGCTTTCCTTTGCCGAGGCAACCGCTTATCGTTTTTTGTGTGAAGCGGGACGTTTCTTTAAACCACAGCTGAACCGTGGCTACCTCAATCGTGCAAAATGGCAAGCATTGATGGATAATTATGACCCTGAATTTGTGGGTGATGTGCCGATTTATGTCGAAATGTACATTGCGCTAGAAAGTCCCGTTCCTATCTTAGAGTTTGGCGGTTTAGGTATTTTCAATCTGGATGTATTGAAGCGATTCAAAGAAGAGAAACGCCTTTTAGCGAGTTATCGAACGCCTTCTGGAGAACGGCTTGCGCTTTTCAAAGTAGAAATCATCAATCATCGCTTGAATGGTTTGCTGCGTTTCACAGGCGATGAAATTTACGTAGATTTGGGAAGTCCAACGACCATTGTTGCTCATGGCGTAGATGGTAAGATTTACTATTTTTCTCCTCAAGATTTTGAACAAATTAATCTGCGCCGAGAAGATACTTACACTTTCGTCATGCAAGAACTAGGTGACTATCAGGCGCGTCCTGAATTGATTCGAGATTTGTTGGCGAATGCGCTTTAAGCGTTTACCATTAGTGATTTATAAAATCTGCTTAAAATACAAATGGACATTATTACTTTGCTAAGCACTGCTACCCTTATACTAATGTCCTTTTGTATTTTGCTTACCTTTTTCCTTTGGACAGTCAACTCCCAAAATCGCTTGAGCAATCGGCTTTTGGGAAGTATGTTGTTGATTATTTCTATCAGCATCAGCGTCTTTTGGTATGGTTTCTATTTTGATCCTCATTTAGGTTGGGATCGAGTGCGAGATGACATCAATATTATTACTAGCCCGTTGCTCTTTTTGTACATCGTTTCCTGTATCCGTTCTGATTTTAAATTGAAATGGATTCATCTACTTCATCTAATTCCTTTTGCGCTCATTATGTTGCTGATGACGCCTCGCTTTTATTTAGTTGATGAAGCACAAAGAGCCGTATTCTTGAATAATTATTACAGCTATCCTGAAGTAAAAATCATCTCTGTTATCCGTTGGCTCACGCCTATTCTCTATATTGCTTGGACGTATATGGAACTCTATCGTTCTCGGCAATTGATGTTAGAAAACTACTCCGATGATCGGCTGCTACTACTCAAGTGGTTGTGGCAACTCAATACCTTGAATTTAGTCATCTTTTTATTTAGTTCTATCAAGAGTTTCTTGCGTTTTCAACTAGATGGGAATAGTTTTCATTTTGTGCGACTAGGAATAGTGATGGTTTTGATTAGTTTCTTGGTGTGGATCGTGATGAAAGCCTTGTATCATCCAAAACTATTCCGAGGCATTGATTTTGCGATTCCCTCAGTTTCTAAACTCCTCGCACAATCAGAAGAACCAACCATCGACCAAGAAAAACAAGCCAAACTTGATCGTATTCTTCAATATATGCAACAAGAGCAACCTTATTTGGATGCTTCTTTAAGTCTTCAAAAACTCGCTCGCCAACTCTCTTTGCCTAGTCACGAATTATCCCTCCTCATCAATCATCATCTAGGCAAACATTTCTTCGATTTCGTGAATGAATATCGCATTCGAGCCGCACAACAAATCCTGATTGATCCAACACAAAAAGCCAAAACGGTTTTAGAAATCCTCTACGAAGTGGGCTTCAATTCTAAGTCTTCTTTCAATACGGCTTTTAAGAAACATACCGATATGACACCGACGGAGTATCGGAAGGGGAAGCGAGGGTGAATAGGTATTATTCGTTTTTGTCTTGATATAAAAACAAAGCAAAACCGTAAAATCCTTTAGCATTTCATTGAAATCCTTTAGTTCTGGCTTTTATCATCCTTTTTCTTTGTGCGTAGATACAATTGAAAATTACTCAAACACAAAGAAAAGAAATGATCATAACAAAAGAAATGCATGACAAAGAGTTGCAAGCTCAATATGGTCAATTGAGATTCCTTGTTTCTATGAACTCAAGAAAATGGGGACTTAAACTTGTGAATAGTTTAGTTAGATTGACTAAAGGGCAGAAGGTAAAAAATGCAGTAAACGAAACCCATTTTGTTTCGAGTAATCATACAAATGGTCATAAGATTCGCACACGAGTATTTCGACCAGAAGGTACAGAGACCGAAACGCTTCCAGCCATGGTCTACTTTCACGGAGGTGGGTATATGATGGGAATACCTGAAATGGCAAATGTTTTTTACGAGGATGTACTTAAAAGAAGAAAAGTAGCTATTTTTTCGCCAGACTATCGCTTATCTCAAAAAGATCCTTTTCCAGCTGGATTCAATGATTGTTACGATGTACTCCTGTGGATGAAAGACCATGCGAAAGACCTCCAAATAGATCCAAATAACATTATCATTGCAGGGCATAGTGCAGGAGGAGGAATGGCAGCGGCGATTACCCTGAAAGTTCGGGATACTAAAATTATAACCCCTGCTTTCCAGATGCCTATTTATCCAATGCTTGATCACAGAATGACTACAGCCTCCTCTAAAATGCAAGGTTCTACTATGTGGGATGCGAAGATTAACGCTCGAGCTTGGGGACTTTATCTGAGAAATATTAGTAAAAAAGTGCCTGCTTATGCTTCCCCCGCTTTGAATGACGATTACAGCGATTTTCCACCAACAATTAGCTTTGTAGGAGATTTAGAACCATTTTACGATGAGAATAAAAACTATATCGCAGCTTTAGAAAGAGCTGGAATTCCAGTCAAGTTTAAAGTTTTTAAGGGTGGGTATCATGGCTTTGAAGTAGGTTCTCCAAAGGCAAACATTGCTAAGGAAGCCAATCAGTTTCAGCTAGACGCTTTTGAAGAATTCTATGATAAATACATTCAGTAAACAATCTAACCTCTGTTAAATTCTCCCAAAGGGTGCACATACTTGAAACTCTGTGAAGTCGCATCCAAAAAATCTTTTTAAGGAGGATTTTTTGGATGCTCCAATGGGGTTCTTGAGGGCGAAAAGCATCAAAATTTGAAAAATTTTGATGCTTTTCGCCCTTAAAACCTCTAGCAGAAAGTTTTTTCAATTTTGAAAAAAACTTTCTGCGAATTCTGGAAATGAATCCTCTATTTCCAATTTATTCACCCTATTGGATTAAATTGATCATTATCATGCAACAAATCATAAAAATACATAGTGTTTCACAGATGCATCGAATGGGCGGATTATCAAAACCCAAGCATCAATTGGTCAGTGTCATTCACAATCGAGATATAAAGACCATATCTAGCCTACAAGGAGTCAAGGTCATCAATCATTTGTACACCATCATCTTTAAATCTTCCAATATTTGTAGCTCCTTTTCCTATGGTAGAAGTTCTTATGACCATGAGGAAGGTACTTTAGTTTTCACTGCTTCTGGTCAGGTAATGAAATTTGACAATGATGCAGAAAAAGAGGAACAAATAGATCCAGAAGGTTGGTCATTGGTTTTTCATCCAGATATTTTTAGGAAGTCTAATTTAGCTGATAAAATGAGTAAGTATTCCTTTTTTCACTATGATTCCAATGAAGCCTTACACCTATCAGGCAGCGAGAGGATTGCAATTGAGGATTTGTTAAATAAAATTGTTCAAGAATATAGTCAGCAACTTGATCGGCATAGTCAACACCTCATCTTATCAAATATTGAATTATTCTTGGATTATTGTTTGCGATTTTATGATCGCCAATTTTTTTCGAGGACAAATCTCAATGGCGATATCATATCGAAATTTGAGAAATTCCTACTTCAGTATTATGAGTCTGACCAAGCTCTACAAAGAGGAGTACCAAGAGTAGAATATTGTGCAAAACAACTCAATCTAACACCTAATTATTTGAGTGATTTGCTCAAAAAAGAAACAGGCAAAACGGCTTTGGAACATATTCACTTCTTCCTAATTGAAAAAGCAAAAAACAGTTTGCTCAATTCTAGTGATACCATAAGCGGAATCGCTTACTCCTTAGGCTTTGAATTTCCTCAACGCTTTAGCAACCTGTTTAAATCAAAGACGGGAGTAAGTCCAAAGGAGTATAGATTTTTAAACTGAAAAATGATTCCAGAATTTATGAAATACTTTTCTGAAATAAACGAGAGCCAATAATTCTAGTGAGCAATTGGCTCTTGTAATACAGGAATCAGGAGGTTTGATGAAATAACGCGATAGACGATGATTGCAAGCAGAAAAAAATAACTGAACTCAATAATTAATCAAACAAATTTGAAATAGCAAAATTTCCCCAATCCTCAATAGATTTAAGCAAAGGAATCAGTGATTTCCCTATGTTTGTTAAAGCATATTCTACTTTTAAAGGAGGTTTGGAGGCATAGACCTTTCTACTAATTATACCGTCATCTTTCAATTGTTTTAATTGAAGACTAAGAGTCCTTTCGGTAACCGTATTCATTTTCTTTCTTAGTTCATTATACCTCAATTTCTCATTCTCCATAAGATGAAATAGAATGACTGTCTTCCATTTTCCACCAATAATTCCCATAGTAACGCTCATACAACAAGGGTACTCTTTTCCTTTTACTTTGAACATGAATTTGATTAATT
>JBCDFY010000345.1:0-6353 GCA_039176995.1 Bacteroidota bacterium | reverse complement strand
CGCGCTAAGATGGACAGCCAAACTGTGCCGCGTGACAACACTATTGCCCGCGATGTCGATACCCTCACGCGAAGCCTTGCATTTCTACTTCTGATTCCTACTGTTTTTGATAAAAGTGAAATTTGGAACACATACAATTTAAGACTTAAAATTGGTCAGCTTTAGAAATTTTAACATCTTGCATAGCTTTAATTCGCTGCCTCAATAGTACGAAACTACGAAATGGATATATACGCACAAAAATCTCAATGGAAGTGGTGGTTGGTAATCGCTGGGATTATTATCGTCTTGTTGTCAGCTGTATTTACTATCAATCTTACGAATAAACTAGCTGTCAGGGAAGAGAAAACAGCTGAACTATATTCGACAGCACTTGAATTACTTCAAGGCTCTCAACAAGATGATTCTGCCTTTGAGTTGATTATGGCACTAGATGATAGGATCACAGAATCTGATGTTTTTCCTAAGGATGATTTATTATATGAATTAGAAAATCGAATAACGGGAGGTGGAGATTTTACTTTGAATTTACAAATCATAAATGGAACAGAGAGTATCCCTATTATACATTATGACTATGAACTAGATTCTATATATGATGCTCGTAATTTTGGAGAAGACAAAGATCAAGATATTGACTATTTAAAAAAAGAATTAAAAAAGCTACAAAATTCTAACGCTAGATACATTGAAGTAAACGGTTTTCCTCAAAGGCTTTACTTCAAACAGTCAAAAATATTGACACTTCTTCAATACTTTCCTGTTGTTCAGTTCATCTTAATCGCCGCTTTTATCGCCTTCGGCTATTTCAGTTTTAGCACCGCTCGTAGAGGGGAGCAAAACCGTGTTTGGGCAGGTATGGCGAAGGAAACGGCACATCAATTAGGAACGCCAATTAGTGCGATGTTGGGTTGGATAGATCATGTGAAAATGACGCATGAAGAAGACGAAGATTTGCAAGAAGTAATGCAAGAATTGAGGAAAGATGTAGGACGTTTGGAGTTAATTGCAGATCGCTTTTCTAAAATTGGTTCTGCACCCGAATTGAAGTCTTCTAACATCTACGCGGAGTTGGAAGAAATGAGAAAATATATGGAACGTCGTGCGCCTCGCAAGGTGAATTTTGACTTTCCAGACCCGAAAGTAGTCATGCCAAAAGAAGTGCAAATCAACTCGCACTTATTTGCTTGGGTCATCGAAAATTTGATGCGCAACGCACTGGATGCAATGGGTGGAAAAGGAGAGATTAGTGCAAAGGTTTATGAAGATGTGAAGTATGTCAATGTAGAAATTAAAGATACTGGAAAAGGTATTCCAGCTTCCAAGCACAAGACGGTTTTCCAACCTGGATTCTCGACTAAAAAACGCGGTTGGGGACTGGGATTGTCCTTAGCAAAACGAATCATTGAAGAATACCATTCAGGCAAAATTTTTGTAAAAGAATCGAAGGAAGGCGAAGGCACAACTTTTGCGATTCGTTTGCCAAAACAATAGTATGCATAGAACACTGCACAATTGCTTGGTGATATTTTCATAGAGCGACTTGTTTTGGAATTGGATGGACATCGAGTCCATCCAATTCCATCAAGGTTTAATAAGGATGAAAAATGGCAGTCTGCCATTTTTTATCCTTATTAAACCCCGATCAAGTCAACTGGGTTCGACGCCCAGTTGACTTGAAAAGAGCAATGATCTGAATGAATTATTCTTTCGATTTTTGATAAAAGTATAATTTTTGTACGCCTAAGGTAGTGGTGTTTAGAAAGCTTAAGTGCTAAGATATTGTATATTGCTAGATGATTTTTCGTCATCTAGTAATTTCTGTCTCAACTATCACAAAACCTACTTTGTCAATGCAAATCCTTAACAATATACTCCTCAGGTGTATTCTTTTAGCACTCATCTTTCTATTCGGTGGATCAACAACATATGAAGATGCTTGGGGTTTCTTCGGTCATCGTCGCATCAACAGAATGGCAGTTTTTACTTTGCCAACCGATATGATTGGCTTCTACAAACGCAATATAGAATTCATCACAGAACACGCTGTTGATCCAGACAAGCGCAGGTACGCCACGCGCCACGAAGCGGTGAGACACTACATTGATATTGACCATTGGGGGGAGTATCCATTCGAGGAAGTACCACGCAAATGGATGGACGTTTTGATGAAATACACCGACGTCTATTCCATTGATTTTAAAGGAGATACAACGCATTTGTTTGGCAAAGATAAATTCGCACGCGTCGCCTTTTCTTTGGATGGGAGCAGCAATCCGTATCGTGATTTTTTCTATTACAATGTACTACCCGAATATTACGAAGATGAATGGAATATTGCTTGTGATTCTTTGAATGAGCTGTTAGCCATTCCAGTCGTTTGTCAAAAAGCATTTGCGGTAGATCGCTTTTCGGAATATGGTATTCTGCCTTACAATTTGGTTCACTATTACAGAAAACTCGTCAAAGCCTTTGAAGAGAAAAACTTCAATCGAATTTTGCGGCTTTCTGCAGAAATCGGGCACTACGTTGGAGACGCACACGTTCCGTTGCACACCACCGAAAACTACAACGGACAACTCACTAATCAAGTCGGTATTCACGCTTTTTGGGAAAGTCGCTTACCTGAATTGTATGCCGATGAAAATTACGATTTTTTTGTTGGAAAATCAGACATCATAGAAGACCCCAATGAATTCTTTTGGAACATCGTATTAGAAAGTCATCAACTCTTGGATTCTGTTTTGCTAATTGAACAGGACTTGCGCGAACAGTTTCCCGAAGATCAGCAAATGTGCTACGAAGAACGCTTGGGTAGAACGATTCGCACGCAATGTGAAGTTTTTGCTAAGGCTTATCACGAGCGACTCTCAGGTATGGTCGAACGCAGAATGACCGCAGCAATTCACGCCTTGGGTTGCGTTTGGTATTCAGCTTGGGTAGAAGCTGGGCAGCCAGATATCAATCGTTTGCAACCAGCTGAAATGAGTCGGCGCGAACGCAAACGACTAGAAATTGAGGCAAAAGAAATTCAGAAAGGAGAGCCGAAAGGGAGAGCGCATAGTGAAAGTCAATGAGTTTGTTAGCTGATGTTTCTCTCGTAAAATTGCACGAACGCCAGATGATAATTGTTGAGAGCGGCTTGTTTTGCAAATGGATGGACGTCGAGTCCATCCATTTGCATCAAGGTTTAACAAGGGTAAAAAATGGCAAAAAGCCATTTTTTACCCTTGTTAAACCTTGATCAAGTCAATTGGGTTCGATGCCCAATTGACTTGAAAAAAGCAATGATCTGAATGAATGACTTTGTTATTTTCAATAAATGCACAATTTGATTACGCACAAAATCAAACTCACCGTTTTTGAGCATTAGTCGAAAGTAATTCCATAATTACAGCAGAGTCTTTACCTTTAGATTTCAACTACAAATACTTTATGCAGTACACTTTAGTCAGAAATTTCTTCTCGCGCAGCAATCGTTTTGCTATCACGGATATTCATCAGCAACCTGCGTATCAAGTGAGCAAAAAGAGTAGCGGAATTTTTTCTTCTGTTTTCCTTTTGCAAGGTGAAATCAGTGAACATTCAGTCACCATCAAACGGCGTTCTGGTTTGATGAAAACGGGTTTTTCTATTTATGAAGACGATTATAAAGTGGCTGAGCTGACGCGAAAGATGAAGATGCTGCGCTCTCATTTTTATTTAGAATTTTTGGAAGGCACAACGATTCAAATTGAATGCGATACTTGGCGCAAAAACTATGTGTACTACAAAGGAGACGAAGTTATCGCTAAGTTGAAGAGAAGAAGCAAGAAAATGAAACGGGTGTACGAGTTGACCTGCTTGGAGATGAAGCATCACGAAATTTTGATGGCTACTGTAGTTGCTTTAGATCAAATTTTAGATCAAGACAGTTCGGGCTAATTAAGTCTCAAAAGTAATTTATTTATGTTCTAGTGTCTAGTCAACACTAAAATGCCTAGTAGATAGAAGAGTCCCAGCGGGACGAACTATGGGTAGCCTATTTTTGTAAGCCTGATCTTAAGCTCCGTAGGTGCGTACTTTAGCTCGTACCTACGGCACTTAAAAATACATTAGGATAAAGTTCTACCCATGGTTCATCCCTACGGGATTTTATTAGACAAATCAAATTTGACTAGTATCTAACTGAAAACTAATTTTTCCTTTCCTCTTAGTTCAAATCAATATGCCAAAATTTCTTCAATCTTTGTCTCCACTTTCTCTGTAGAAGGAATCATCGTTTGCTCCAACACACTATTCAAAGGAATGGCAGGCAAATTCTCAGAACCTAGCGTCATCACAGGTGCATCCAAATAGCGGAAGCACTCCTCTTGAATCAAGCCTGAGAGGCTTCTAGCAAAAGAATTATCTACAGCTTCTTCCGTCAAGACTAAGCACCTACCCGTTTTCTGTACGGAAGTAAAAATAGTCTCTTTATCCAGTGGATTCAGCGTTCTCAAATCTATAATTTCTACTTGTTCATCGTAAGATTTACTAGCATTTAATGCCCAATGAACGCCCATGCCATAAGTCACAATGGTCATGCAAGTTTGTTCGGAATTTGCAGTCGCTTCTTGAACGACATTTGCCTTGCCAAAAGGAATAATATAGTCCTCCGAAGGATTGACTGTTTTAGCCGTTTCTGTTCCTTTTATTTTTGACCAGTAGAGTCCTTTGTGTTCAAAAATGACGACTGGATTTGGATCGTGATAAGCAGCTTTCATTAATCCTTTTAGGTCTGCACCATTGCTTGGATAGGCGATTTTGATGCCCTTTATATTCGCAACAACCGTTTCAACAGAAGAAGAATGATAAGGTCCGCCGCTTCCGTACGCGCCAATTGGAACACGTAAAATCATGGAAACTGGCCATTTACCATTCGATAAATAATACGAACGACTTGCTTCTGTAAACAACTGATTTAAACCTGGCCAAATATAATCTGCGAATTGTACTTCAACGATGGGTTTCAAACCCACAGCACTCATTCCAACGGTCGAACCAATGATGAACGCTTCTTGAATTGGTGTATTAAAAACGCGCTCCTTGCCGAATTTTTGCGCTAAAGTTGCTGCTTCCCTAAAAACTCCTCCTAAGCGATGACCAACATCTTGTCCATAGAGCAAACATTCCTGATGCTTGTTCATCAATTCTTCCACAGCGAACAATGCACAATCCACCATTACGGCTTTGCTGTGTTCCACAGGCGCACGTTCTCCTTCTTCTGATAGAATAGGTGTCGGCGCATAATCATGTGTATACAAATCTTCGGACTTGGGGTCTTCGGCTTGCTGCGCTAATTCAAAATCTGCTGCTACTTTAGCTTTTGCTTCTTCCTCTATTGCTTGCATCTCTTCCTCCGAAAAGCCATAGTCCAAAAGCGTCCTAATGAATTTTGGATAAGGATCGCGGCTCTCCGCTTCTTCCAAATCATCTCGATACCATTCCATGCGGACGCCCGAAGTATGATGATTGAGCAAAGGCACTCTAGCATGAATCAAAACAGGTCTTCGCTCGCTGCGAATTAAATGAATCGCTTCTTGAATGGTCGCGTAAGATTCCTCAAAGTTAGAACCATCGATGCTGTATGCTTTGATGCCATGAAATCCTTGAATATATTCCGCTGCATCTTGCGCACGAATTTCGTCAGCACTTGCAGAAATATCCCATTCGTTGTCTTGCACCAAGTAAAGAATCGGCAACTGTCGCAAAGCTGCCATCTGAAAGGCTTCTGCGACTTCTCCTTCGGTGATAGAAGCATCGCCGAGCGAGCAAAGCACAATTGGTTGGTCGTTGTCGTCCATGCCCAGTTGCTCCTTGTACTGCATTCCCATCGCCGCGCCTGTAGCTGGAATCGCTTGCATTCCCGTAGCAGAAGATTGATGCGGAATTTTGGGCTTGTCTTCGTTTCTCAAACTTGGGTGACTATAATAGGTTCTTCCTCCCGAAAAAGGATCATCTTTCTTTGCTAGTAGTTGAAGCATCAAATCATAAGGACGCATTCCTATGCCGAGTAGCATGGCATCATCTCGATAATAAGGATAGGCAAAATCTTGAGGATGAAGCTGCATTCCTGCAGCAATTTGGATGGCTTCGTGTCCACGAGAAGTGGCATGGACGTATTTGGAAACTACCTTAAAATTCTTCTCGTACAAGTGCGTCATTGCCTTGGCTTGGCAAAATAAAGAGAATGCCTCTTTTAGAGTAGTTTTGGGCAAACTACTCGATTTCAAACGATTGGTTAGCGCTGTCATGCTGCGGTATTTCTATTTAACTTGGTCTTATCTTAAATTCTACTATAAAAATAAGATGGTTTACAGTTGAGTTCGCTT
>JBCDFY010000344.1:0-6356 GCA_039176995.1 Bacteroidota bacterium | reverse complement strand
AGATAACTTCTTATATTTACTCATAGCTTTGACTTTTACGCAAAGCTAACAAAACATGACCACCACCAAAGGAGGTGGTTTTCTAAGTTTCAATAAACTTTCAGTACCAAAAAGTATCCATTTTTCTGCTACAAAAGGTTATTCTAGCAAATCAAAAGTAAATAACATTTATTATTGCGCCTGATAGGCTTTAAGCTAAACAAAAAAACAGCTAGGTGATTGATTGACAGTTGATAAACAATAGAAGAAATACAGTTCTTCAACTCTTCCTTCCCTCAACATTTCAATCCCTTAAAAAAGAAAGAATTCAATGAAAAAAGTAGTTACGTTCGGTGAAATCATGCTTCGATTGACACCACCCAATTTGAGAAGGTTTTCTCAGACCAGTTCCTTCGATGTCATTTATGGTGGCGGCGAGAGTAATGTCGCTGTTTCCCTTGCTAATTATGGTGTTCCTGTAGATTTTGTGAGCCGTATTCCCAGCAATGATATTGGAGAATGCGCTTTGATGGAATTGAGAAAACGTGGTGTGAATACGCAGCATATCGTTCGAGGTGGAGAGCGTTTGGGAATTTATTTCCTAGAAATTGGTGCAGTGAGCAGAGGTAGTAAAGTGGTTTATGATCGCGCACATTCAGGAATGTCTACCATCGAAAAAGGAATGGTTAATTGGGAAGAAGTTTTCAAAGATGCCGATTGGTTTCATTGGACGGGCATCACGCCTGCCTTGTCGCAAGGTGCAGCAGATGCGTGCTTGGAAGCCATTCAAACGGCCAACAAAATGGGCGTCACCGTTTCTACTGACTTGAACTATCGCAAGAAATTGTGGAAATATGGCAAAGCACCAGGCGAAATTATGCCAGATTTGGTAGCAGGTTGCGACATCATTTTGGGCAATGAAGAAGATGCTGAAAAGCACTTTGGTTTACACCCAGAAAATGTGGACGTCACGCAAGGGCATTCTGTAGATGCCAAATCTTATCTCTCTGTTTTAAAGCAATTGATGGCAATGTTTCCACGTGCTAAAAAAGTGATTACAACCCTTCGTGGTTCGATTAGTGCTTCCCACAATTCTTGGTCAGGGGTATTATACGATGGGGAAACACTTTACGAAGCACCGACCTATCAAATTACACATATTGTAGATCGCGTGGGTGGCGGCGATAGTTTTATGGCAGGTTTAATTTATGGCTTACTGACTTATCCAGAAGACGATCAAAAGGCTTTGAACTTTGCAGTAGCCGCTTCTTGTCTTAAGCATACCATTTATGGAGACGCAAACTTAGTGACAGTGGATGAAGTAGCGAAATTGATGGATGGTGATGCGAGTGGTCGGGTGAGTAGATAGAAGATAGTGTAGGCATCGAACATTTTCGTTTCTAAATGATTGATTTTCAATGACTTTAGAAGTTGAATTTTAAGAAAAATTAACTATCCGACGCATTTTAAATTATGGAGATTTTTAAAATCTCCATGATTTTACAGCCCGACATTATTGACTCGAGTATGTACCCAGAATTGTCAGCATAGACTTGCCAAGTTTACAAACTTGGTAAGTCTCTATCCGTTTAACTGAAGCAACGACCATCACCGAAAACTTTCAATTACCAAATCATCTACAAAAATTTGCTTCGGACTACCTGCATTCCAGATGCGTACCTCTACCCTATCGAAGTCTTTTTTAGGAATTTTGCTATCTATCCAAAGTTCTCGCCACTCGCCATCTTTCAAAAAACGATGCAGGCGAATTTTGCGCCTTTTAATCGCTTTTTCATCCTTAAAAAACTGTATTTGTAGTTGCGCCATTTGCCACATTTCCCATTCTTTGTAAGGAACAACGAACTGCGCGCTTGCTCTTAACCATTTCGCATTTTCAGGAATTTCATTGCGTTGAACTGTGAAGGGTGGGGAAAACTGATGCGTATAATCTATCTGCAAACCATAGGGTAAAGATTGCGCATAATCGCCATTGAGTTGAATGGTATCAGAAGTGATGGTGTTAAAGTCTGCTAGAAAGAGCGTTTTTACTTCTTTGCGTTCTCCTTTGAATAACTCTTTGGTATCCAATAACTTGAGCTTCTCTTCTTCTATTTCATATCTTCCCACTACTCCCCAAAAATAAGCTCTTGTCATATCACCTGGTCGTAGTAATCCTCCTTTGTGTGCTTGATGTGTCATCCATAAGTTATAGTAGGCAAAAAGCAACAAAATAGTGAAGAATAAATACTTCCAAATGCGCTTTTGCCAAATCCAATCTACAAAAGCCGCTAATGGCAATGCCAAAATTGGATAGGCTTGCACCATGGCACGCTGACCAAGCGAGCCGCCGTACCACCAAATATCCCAAGCAAAAGTGATGTAAATAAAAACAGCCGAAAATAGGAAACTTGCCCAGAAAATAGGACGCACCTTTCGGTAGAGGAAGTAAAACCCAAGCAAAGCAAAACTCATAACAGGGGTATAAACCAACCAACCTGCTCGAAAGCTAAAAATGCCATTGATAAAATGCGGACGTAACCAACTGAATCCTTGATCTTCGTAGCTGTAAACGATCCACTCTCCCGTTGCATATTTCCAATAAAATAGTTGAATCATTCCAATAGCAGCAGTAAGCATAGCTGCAACGACTAATTTTTTCCAATGGGACAAAAAGAACTGTAACCGTTCACCCAATAATCTCCAATTTTTCATGCCCCAAAAAATGGGAATCAGGCAGGCAATAATTTCTGTCGGACGAGTCAATGCGGCCAAACCAATGCAAATCCCAATACCTGCGGCTCTGGCAAAAGTGGGCTTTTTGTAGAAGTGAATACTCAACCAAACCAAGATTGTATAGATCGTAAAAAGGTTATTGTGGGTCATAGCAGTAGTGATCGATCCGTATTCCAAGTAATTGGTAATCAATGCAATGATGAGCAGCGTCAGAGCAGCAGTTCGATCTTCAAAATAATAGAGCAGTATTTTAGAGAGGAAGAAAAGCCCTATAAAACAAATCAATAATCCTCCTAGACCAATTGCTAATTGATAAGGATAGGAAAAGCCATCAGCTGGATAAGTCGAATGATTGATGGCGACCAAATGAGCGATTAAAAAGAAGGGAGAAAACTGTATGGCTTGCCCAATCGAGTACTTCATCACTTTATTGCCGCTCTCGTGTTGGTAGGCTTGCTGAAAATCAGGAGTTGGTTGGTATTTTTCTAGTATTTCAGGCATGAATGCTAACTGCTTCACATCCTCGTATATAAAAAAAGCAGGCAAGTAAAGATAGTAGCCCGAAGCATCCCAACTAATAGTGGCCTCAGTTTTTTCTTGTGTCCACTTTGGGTAGTAAAAAACACCTACTAAAAAGAAAAAAAGATAGGAAAAGAGCAGTGCAAATCTGGTGTACATAGTTTAGAGCGTGTTTTGATTTTGATCTTTAAGGTGGAAAATGAGCTATTTTTTACTCAATCAAGATAAAAGGGTTCTTTGACAATTTTTGCAATTTAGCGTAAAACCCGCATCGCTACCTCTGGCAGCTCGCGGCAAAAGTTTTTAAAAGGGCAGGCATAAAGTTCTGCTTTACAGAACTTTATGCCTGCCCTTTTAAACTTCCTCCCAACCGAGCAGCGAAGCTGCGAAGGTCGGTAAATATGCATTTGGCGAAATTTGTCAAAGAACCGATAAAAGAATTGAGTTTATCTGGATAAGTGAATATTTTTTTAACGTCGAGTAAGGGAAAAAGAGCCATTTGTAGCCCAATTATTCATTTCAGAACAAGCTCTCAATTTTGACCGTGTTCCAAAGTTACTCCAGATTGCGAGAAATAAAAAAAGGCATCAGTCTCTGCAACTGATGCCTCGCAAATGAGCTATTTTATCATTGAGTTATTTTGTTCTGTTAGTATCTTTAATTCCTTGCAAAACGATAAAACTGATAATGATTCCAAATACAAATGTTTCTACTAATAATATCCAATCGAAGAATATAGCTTTGGAAGCGGAATCAATCTCTTCCGTATACTTACTGAACTCTACGCCAGGTAAGACAACTTGAAAGAGAGCCATCAGTCCGAATACGACCAACGCAGTGGTAATACTCATGTAAATACCGAGCACTGCTCCTCGCTTGAAGATTTCGCCTTTTGGAAGTGTTTTTTTGTAATTCTTTAAAGTATAGTAAAAAGCCCCTAACATGAATAGATATTTAGCAGGCTTGAAATAGGCAGCTGCTTCCGAAGAAGCGGCAAGCTCGACTAAGAGAGAAAAAATTGCGATCGTTACACCCAGAAAAATTCCGTTGGTGATTCCCTTCCTGTAGGAAATTTTATCCACTATTTCTTTTCTTTCTCTTTTATTTTGAGATGCTGTTGTTCTGTTATTTTCTTGTGCAATGTCCATCTTACTTTCTTTCTAAGTGATTCAATTAAAAAAGTAGCACTACAGAAGTGCAATGCTACTTTATACTTATTCTTGATTAGGTCATGGATTATGCTTCCACTACTCTTGCGGCTTTTGCACGCCATGCATCCAACATCCAGCTCTCTTTTTCCACATCTGCTAAAAAGCCACCGATCATGTCGATTGTTCCCTCGTCACTAGCATCATCTGCTTCCTTCAGCACCCGACGAAAATTCTTGATAATCAAACTATGATTTTGTAAGATTGTATCTACCATCTCGTACTCGTCGTGTACAATGTTCGCCTCTTCGATTTCTGCTCTGCGCAAGTAATCAGAGAACTTACTTACTGGCGTTTTGCGTAAAGTCAAAATACGCTCCGCAACTTCATCAATTCTAGCTTTTGCACTATTATACAATGCCTCAAATTTCTCATGTAAGTCGAAAAAGTTCTCACCATTCACATTCCAATGATAGTTTCTTAAGTTTTGGTAGTACACATGATAATTAGAAAGTAGCTGATTCAATTCATTCACAGTACTTTCAACTTTGCTATCTTCTAATCCTAAGTAATTCATTTCTATATTTATTTTTAAAATTTATCGAATAAGGTTCTGCTCTCTTTACTAGTAAAAGACAGAAATTAAGGTCATGTTCGATTTTAATTATTGATTATTGTTGTGTAGGAAAGGGTTACAATAC
Organism: Bacteroidota bacterium; assembly: GCA_039176995.1. Taxonomy (GTDB): domain Bacteria; phylum Bacteroidota; class Bacteroidia; order Chitinophagales; family Saprospiraceae; genus JAAUTG01. Next base: position 1,276 of record JBCDFY010000344.1, on the reverse strand, counting down.
TACGATGCGAGACGCTTCTACTGCGCTTTTCAACTTCTTGCGTGCTACGAACAATCTACTTTTCACTGTCCCAATTGGAATATTCATTTCTTCCGCTATTTCTGAATATTCATATCCTTTGTAATGCATTAAGAAAGGGACTCTATATTTTGGTTTCAATTCATCAATCATACTATGAATTTCATCGACTCGAACGTTTGTCTCTCCTTTATTATGAGTATAAAAACGCTCCTCCACTTTGAACAGTACCTCATCCACTGGTTCACTCGTTACATTCCTTACCTTCTTTCTTCTATAGTTATTAATGAAGGTATTACGCAAAATAGTAGAAACCCATGCTTTGAAGTTAGTTCCTTTTCTAAATTTTGGTAAATTTTTGTACGCTTTAAATGCAGTCTCTTGCATCAAATCTTTTGCCTTATTCTCATCCTTTGTCAATTTATAGGCAAAAGCAAATAGTTTATTATTCAAGCGATCAAAATTATTCACAAATTCTGTATTAGTCATATTCTATTATCGTGTTTAGTTCAATAATAGAACATGAACCTTTACTTTTTGTTAAGAAATTTGTGAAAAAATTTCACAATCAACTGATATTTGTGCTATTATCGGAGTATCTAGTTAAAGAATTCACTAATATTTCGTTATTATTGAGCAAATGCTCAACTAACATGATAAAACTATTGATATCGGAAGAATACAAATTAGAAGTGTGTCCATTCTGATTGAGCTTGAACTTGTAGAAAACTTTTAAGCCATCCAGCATTTTGCGAGTGGTAGTAGTTACACTAACAAACTCTTGCAAAGCGGCTTTGTCTTCTAAATTGATATTAATCTGGTCTTTTACGATTTCTGGAGCTTCAGCGTCAAAAGGCTTGATTTCATTGATATCTTCAGCTATATTTTTCTCAATTAAATCAGCAATATCTACATTGAATAGTTTTCCTAGCTCTAGAATAACTTTCAATCTAGGCTCTACATTTTTGCTTTCATAAGCTGCAATGCTACTACGCTTTACTCCTAATTTAGAAGCGAGGTTTTCCTGACTCCAGTTTTCTTGTTTTCTTAAGTACCTTATGTTTTTTGCTAAATTATTCACAATATTTTTTATTTACATTCACAAATCCTTTTCTCTCCTTAGCTCTAAAGTAATAAACTTTAATAAATCGAACAAGCTAACTGTAATTAATGTTCTATCCATGCAAAATAACGAAACTAAAATACAAATAAGGTCAATTAAAATCACAATATGTGTAAAAAATTGATTAAAAATTTT
>JBCDFY010000343.1:0-6404 GCA_039176995.1 Bacteroidota bacterium | reverse complement strand
GACGAAGATTGAATAATGCACAGGGAATTACAAATAATTTGAAAAAAATATTTGTGCGATGCAGCGTTTTGAGGATTTTGATTCAATAGATGAGCAAACAAAAGAAAATCAAGTTTATGAAAAAGTTGTACTTATCTATCTTTTTGCTGCTCTTACTTTTTGCGGCTTGTCGCAAGGAGAATATTGATGAGATACTTGTGGAAGAATTCGTTTTTACACCCGATACGCTTGCGGAGATTGGTGGGAATATTACACTCTTTGATGAAACAGAAGAAGAATTGTTGAGCCGTGGAGGGTATGCTTTTCGTTGTAAAGGCTTTCACCAAGATACTACCTTTTATGAAGTAAATACTTCATTTCTTAATAGCTCAGCATTTGGACTTCAAGATGAAGGTAGTTCTCAAAGAGGGCTCTTGAAGTTTCAATGGATAGAAACCGAGAATGGAGTAGATGTTTCTTCTTTTCCAATGATGCTGGGTCTTCCATATACTACATTGACTATTCCATGGCTCAAACTTTATGATGTTGACTCTAATGGTATAACGCTAAAAATCACAAAACTAGCAAACGGATACATTAGCGGTTCTTTTGAGGGAAATTTCTATAAAAAATTCGATCATACTGAGGTCTTCTTTTTCAAAGCTACTTTTGAAGTTCCTATTTATGAAAACTGTGAAATTGCGAAGCCAATAGGCGAAGGTAATTCTACTGTTTACCTGCCTTATCAGCCACCAATGAGGATACCTACTGAGTATATATCTTGCCGTACATCTTCTACTCAAAGACATCTCATTTCTACCATACTTACTACTTTTGAACAGTATGATCAGTCGCCTTTATCCTTACTCCAGAATGAAGGGGATCACTATATTTACTGGGAAGGCGAATTGAACGACGGTCTTCAAGGGATTGACTTTATAGATACAAAAATCAAAGCTACAATTCTAGGCGAGACTAAGATAGTCAAGCTAAAAAACACTTCTTCTGCTCCGAAAGTCTTCCCTTTTACTTATGCTTCAAATGAAAACAAGATTCAGTATGGTCTTGTTTTCGGGAATTTGGTAGATATAGATACCGAAGAAGTTCTGGGAAAATCTAGGATTACACTTTATGAGGTAATGGGTACAAAAACAGATTGCGAATAATATCAAACTCAATAATATGAAAAATATACTCTTCCTGACTTTAAGTTCTTTGCTCTTGATCTTCTCTTGCCAAAAAGAAGACATAGACGAAATCATCGTCAATGACTTCAATTTTGAGCCAGATACTCTAGTTGAAAAAAATGGATTCATTAGAGTGAAAATTGATGAAAAAATAGTGATAGATGAGCCAGGCTATGCCTTCATTTGCAATGCGACACATAGAAATGAAGTGAATTACATGATCAGTAATGATTTTTCAAATAGTTTTGCTTTTTTTAATCATCCTTCCAGTAGGAGCACAGAGTCAAATTGTAGTTTTCGGTGGACAGTCTGCAATGAAGAAAAGAACAGCTTTATCTTACCATTAGGTTTTGTGAATGAAACAAATGACAATTACAGTTATTTTACTTCTTTATCTTTAAGTGGTCAAGACACTATAGAATCAGTTCTTGAGTTTACTATTACCCGACAAAGTTTGAATCATATTCAGGGAAGTTATCAAGGAAAGCTAAGAGAAATTGCTTTCAGTGGAACTGAAGGAAGAATTGTAGATGTTTCTGGTGAATTTAATTTGCCTTTGTATAAAAACTGTGAGATTGGCTTACCTATCGGAACAGGAAAAAAACCAAGTTCCACTTTATATTTACCATATGACCTACCTCAGATCATTGATGTTGATCATATCATATGCACGGAAGGAGAAAAACAAAGGAACTTGATCTCTACTGTTCCTGCAACTTTCTTACAATTTGATGAAGCTCCACACTCTTTACTTCAAAATGAATACGACTATTATATCTATTGGGAACAGAATGATGCTCTTTCTGAAGTATTAGACTTTGAGTGCAAGGTAATGCTTAAACTCCCTCATTATAAAGGTATAGCGGAGCTTAGTAATTATCAAGATGCAAAACAATCATTTGAAAAAAGAATAACGTTGCAAAACTCCTTTAAATCAGTATTTACAACTGGGGTATTGAAAGCTATTAAAAGCGGAAAAGTGCTAGGATTGGGTGCTACAACAGCTGTAGATGTGGAAATAGAAACCATTGACTGTCAGTAATCTATGAACAAAACCCTTCAACATAGCATCCAACAATGTAAAGCTGGCAATCGCAAAGCCTTCAAAGTGATTTATGAGGGCTTTACGAACTATGTTTATACTATTTGTTTGCGCTACGAAATTCCAGAGCCGGATCGTAAGGATGTGATGCAGGAAATCTTTGCAGAAGTTTACCTCAGCCTAAAAAAGTATGATGAAGAAAAAGGTGAGTTTCGACATTGGCTGCGAGGAATCGCAGTCCATGTTATTTTTGCTTATTGGAAAAAACGAAAAAGGAAATATTTTCCTACGCTTGAACTAAAAGAAGCAGAAGACCTGATCGAAACCGATGACACCAATGCTTTCGATCAAGAAGAACTGAAACGGAATATAGATCAACTGCCAAGTGGCTATAAAATAGTCATCAACTTATTTATGATTGATGGCTACTCACATAAAGAGATCGCGGCAATGCTCCAAATCAGGGAATCCACTTCTCGCTCACAACTCGCCCGCGCTATTCGCCAACTGAAGTCTAGGCTTCAAAAATGCAAGATTTATGAAGCAATTTGACATGGATAAGAATAATTTACCATCCGATTTCAGTTGGTCAGAAATGGAGGATGGTATTTGGGAAAAGGTGGATCGTAAGAAGCGAAAACGTTGGTTTTTGTGGTTATTCTTCTTTGCATTTTTTAGTAGTTCAGCAGCATGGGGTATTTGGATGATTGCGAAGCAATCTGCGACAGAAGTAGAGGAAATCATCGTTGCTAATTTAGTGCCAATAATAGAGGAAGAAAAATGTTTGGAGCAAGAAACCACATTGATAGATTTTGAAGAGAAAAGAAATAAAACAACCAACCAAACTAACCTTCAACCAATTGATGATCAATTAATTAAAAACAAAATAACTCTATCATTACCTAGCAAAGAGATTCCTCCGATAATACAAGAATATTCTATCAGAAGAACTGCTCCAATTTCAAAACTGAAGACTGAAGAAGTCTTATTAGAAACTCTACAGACAACTATTGCTGCACCTAAAATCGCTGTAGCACCAACAGTTCCTTGGAAACGAATAGCACTTTATTCTGGTATAAATTCCTTTGAAAGCAATATCAAAAATCAAGTACTCAGTGAGGTAAATCGCAATAATTTGGAGACTGCACAAGTTGGAATGCAGGTAGATTTCAGATATGAATGGAGCAATAGAAAGGAAAATAATTATTGGGGACTTGGTCTAAATTACACACGTCTGCACAGTCGTTTTGAGTACTATACCGAACGAGAAATTACCATCACGCGCGATTTATATCTTAGTCCTTGGGAGTTGTTATTGCCAAGAGAATATTTAGAGCAAATTTATCGTCAAGTGCAAATCAAAGCCATTGAAAAACGAAGAGTTATCCATCACAATAGTCAAAATCTACTTGATTTTTCTTTCTATAAAGGCGTGCAAAAACAGTGGAATACAATTGATATTTATGCACATTTAGGCGGACGACTCAATCTAGTACACTGGACAAACGGAAAAATTGCGAATACTTCTAATGAGGTCATTTTGTTGGAAGAGGAAAATTATTACAAATGGAATATAGGCGCGAATTTGTTTGTAGAAAGCGGTTTTCGCTATCCAATTACTTCTCAGCTTGATTTTTCTGCAAATTTTGGACTACAACAAAGTTTAAATAATTGGATTCGAAAAGAACAGTTGGTGCAGCAACGACCGCGTATTTATTGGTTGAATTTTGGGTTGAGTTATGGTTTTAAGTAGTATTTTGATCGTTCTTCTGACGAGAATCATATAATATTCAAATCATTCCTCTACTATTTTCAAATCAATCAGGCATCGAACCTTGATGGATTTGGATGGACTCGACGTCTATTCAAACCCAAAACAAGACGCTCTTAGCGAGCATCTATGATCAATGTGATTATTCATCCTTCCACAACTTTCTCGTACAACTCAAAATACTGATTCGCAATATAATCAGGATCAAAGCGCAATTTATTTTTACGACCTGCTGCTAAGAGTTGCTCGCGATAGCTTTCATCTTGAATAATTTTGAGCAAACCTTCCCGAATAGATGCTACACTAAACGGATCAATCAAACAAGCGGCGTCGCCTGCTACATCTGGCATAGAAGTCACATCCGCGGTCAAAACAGGACGTTCAACGGCATTGGCTTCTACGATTGGCATTCCAAAACCTTCATACGTAGAAGGAAAAGTCAGGATATCGCATTGCTCATATTGCTCCACCATTTCTTCATCAGAAATATTGAACACATTGCTGTACTCAATCTGATGCTGCACTAATTTAGCTTTGTACTCGTCGGATAGTTTTCCGACGATAGCAAGGTGGCAAGGGATTCCTTCGATGGCTTCTATCAATCGTGGCAGGTTTTTATTGGGATTTGTTCCAATAAAAAGTAAGCGGGGCTTCTCAGCATTGAACAGTTGAGGCTTGGGTTGATACAGTGGCGAAATTGCAACAGGGACAATGGTTACTTTATCAGGATCACAATTCGTGAAAGCAACGACATCATCCTTAGTCGCTTTAGAAATCGCCGTCACATATTTTGATCGCAAAACTGGGATTTTTAGCCAAAACCACTGATACACTTTCTTGGACAAATTACTACGATCTTGGTGCATAAATCCACAATCCAAAACGGTCAAAATAGTCTTTCGTTTATTCAAAAAAGTGCAGACATAATGCGTATCGCCCGTCATGTGATTGACCCTCCCTTTTTGTCGAAAAGCTGCCTCAAAAGTATTGTAAATCCTAGGATATAAACCTCGACTTGTATATTTAGATTCCGCAATTTCTGCTTCAATTCTACCCTTCAATCGCTTGCGCACATCTTTAAAAATGTACTCCAAACTGAATGAACCATACTTTTCTGGTTTGCGGTGGAAAAAAACTACTTTCATTACTTTTAAAAGATAAAATTGATAGAAAGGTATCCGACACCTATTTTAAGATTTTCAATAACCCAAAATTTCTAGCATTTCTTCGGGTTCTTGCTGATCTTTGTACAAGCGATCTACCAAATTCCCTTGCTCATTTTTATAGATCAAAATGTGCTTTGGGGAAGGAATTAAACAATGCTTAATTCCGCCGTAACCACTAATTGCATCTTGATACGCGCCAGTGTGAAAAAAGCCTAAATAGAGCGGTTCTTCGTCGTCTTCAGGATAAGCCGGTAGATAAACTTGTGACTCATGAACTTCAGAATTGTAATAATCTGAATTGTCACAAGTCAAGCCACCAATGTTGACTCTTCGGTATTCATTATGCCATTTATTGATCGGTAAAAGAATAAAACGCTCTCCAATTCCCCAAGCATCTGGAATGGTATTCATCAAAGAATTATCTATTATGTACCAAATTTCGCGATCATTTTGCTGCTTTTGCGCCAAAACGGAGAAAATGGAAGCCCCACTTTCTCCTACGGTAAATTTTCCAAATTCAGTGTACAAATCGGGTTCAGCGATGTCTTCTTCTTCACAAGCTCCTTGGATTTGCGTCACAATTTCGCGTATCATATACTTATAATCGTACTCAAACCCTAGCGAATTTCTAATCGGCAGACCACCTCCGATGTTTAAAGAATCTAAACTTGGGCAAAGCTTTTTCAGCTCACAATAAATCTTAATCACTTTTTTCAATTCGCCCCAATAGTACATGGAATCCTTAATGCCTGTATCCACGAAAAAATGTAGAATCTTCAGCTCGAACTTTGGATTATCAGCGATGTACCGCTTATATTTTTCGATAACTTCAGCTGCTCGAACCCCCAATCGAGAAGTGTAAAATTCAAAATTGGGTTCTTCCTCTGTGGCTATACGAATGCCTATTCTACAAAACGTCTCAATGTACTTTTCATAGAACCTCAATTCTTCAAAGTTGTCTAATACAGGAATCGAATTCTTAAAGCCGTCGTTGATGAGTTGACTAATTTTTCTAGCATAAGATTTTGTCTTAAAACCATTATGAATCAGAATCTTATTCTTCGTAATCTTCTGCTTTTTATATAAGCGATTCACAATATCTATATCAAATTCAGAAGAAGTTTCTATTCCAACATTGTGACGCAAAACTTCGTCCAAGACATAACTAAAATGACAACTCTTAGTACAATAACAATAATGATATTTCCCCCGATAGCCTGTAGTTTTAATCGCTCGGTTGAACCAATTTCGTGCCTGCT
>JBCDFY010000342.1:0-6412 GCA_039176995.1 Bacteroidota bacterium | reverse complement strand
CGCTTCGGTGAGGGAAACCTCAACGGCGGCTTCGGTGAGGCCGCCCTCGCCCACGTCGGCAACGCGGTAGTGCGCCGGGTCAAACCCATCATCGCCCGGGCGGGCGATTTTTCGCTGCGGAGCAGCGGAATAGAAACTAAATAAACTTAGTTTATAGTGTAGCACGCGCTATTTCAATTATTATTACCTGATATTTTATCTTTAAAATCGAACACGACCTACTTAGAAATCCGTGAAAATCAGTTTCATCCGTTCGATCCGCGTTCCCATCACAATCCTACTCTAACCGCTTCGCCTGCTGCAGCAACTGCAAGAGCGCATCACTAATCGCATTGGTCTCCACCGTTGCATTTTCAAAGTTGAGGATTCCTCTATTGATTTTTCGCTGATGCCGACGATGCCGACTCAATAGCGACGCTAAATCTTCTAGCAATTCTACGGCTCGATCTCCCACTTCATCCAACCACTCTTCAAATGGCTCGAAAATGGCGTCTATTTTTCCTTTTTTGAATTGGTTGATGAGGCTTTCTACGAAAGAACTTTTGGGGGCTTCTTGAGTGCGCAGCAAGCCTTTCGTCTCACAACGCGTGTAAATTTCTTTTATGAATTCAGGGATATTATTGGGAATAAAATTGATATAAAATTCGTCTTTACCAAAGACCTGTATTTTTTCGCTCACATTTTGACTATCCGCAAAGCGCAAAAACTTGCTGTTGCCATGCAGATTCAACATCCTCATAATCAGCTGCATATACCAACGCTCGAAGGGTACGCCGAGGAAGATGATGCTTTGAGTGTCCGAAAGAATATGGTCACGTAAAGTATTGGAGAGTTTATTGCCTTCAAAAACCGATTCAAGATAATTGAATAAGCCATTGTGATTGAGGATGAGTGATTCGGGCTTTTGGATACTACCGAGCATATTGTAAATCAGCGGCTGCTGTGGCGACGGAACAGGAATATTTCGATTGTTGGCGTGCTTTTTCCAGTAGAAGTCAGCGCGATGTTTGAAGTTATTGTTTTGAAAGGCTTGCTCTAGTAAGTGATCGGGCTTGATGCCGATGATGAAGTGAAAAGGAATGTGCGCAATTTGCTCGAAGAGTGCTTTGGCTTCGGAAAGATTTTCTTGCTCAAAAAACTGTCGAATGTTGTAGGAAATAGAAGTGTGGCGCGTTGGGTCTTTGAAGAAAAAGAGACCATCGTCATAAACGCTCACTTGCTCGTCATTTTCGACATCCAAATAAGCCAATAAACGATCTTCCAAACGCTCACCACGACTGTTGGTGAAAACTTCTGGTCCAAGAAAGAGTATGCATTTTCCGTTTTGTATGGTATCTATGGTTAATTCCCAATTCATTTGTAATAGGGTTGTCAATAGTACGAACAAACATAAGAAAATTTGATGAAAAAATTAGTGTCTTTATAGACGGGGCATCTCAAAATGTCGCAGAAATCTTCTATTGTCTTAAAAAACAATCCTACGAATAATCACGTCTACTCGGCGATTTGCTTGACGCCCCTTCCAAGTATCATTATCGAAATCAGGAGTGTATTCTCCAAAATCTTCATTGCTCAATAGTTCAAATGGAATGCCGTGTTCAATGATAAAATATTTGGTCATTTCGCCACGTCGATTGGATAACCAATTGTTATATTCCACACTACCAATATTATCCGTATGGCTTTGAATTAAAATTTCGTATTCTTCGATTGGATCGAATTGATCTATAAACTCTTGTAATTCTTCAACTTGTCCTTCATCAATCTGATAACTACCACCACCAAAGAAGATGCTTTTGATATAGAAGGCAGGTTCTTTAGTTTCATTTTGAGCGAAAAGTGCTGTTGCCGAACATGACAATATAACAATTATCAGGTATTGTGTAGGTGATTTCATAGCTGTTCAATGTGTAAATGTTAGAATAGTTCAAGAGTAAAATCGTCATTCAAATTACGACTTTTTGAGCATAGCTGAAAATATACTTGTACAAAGTGTAGTGGAAGTGGCAAAGTTTGGTTCAAATATTGCATTTTTGCGGCTGAATTCAAGATTGATAAACACATAGACACAGTAAAAAACATAGAGAAATTATTTCACTCCTACAGAATTTTTTTCTTTCGCGCCGTAGACACGAAAGGGAGAGGGATTATACATTTCTACTCGTCACCTATTTTTCAATTTTATATCTCTATGTCCAGCTATGTGACTATGTGTTTCATAATGTATGCTATAACATGAAACGCATCCTACTACTCGACCGCGACGGCACGCTCATCATAGAACCCAAAGACGATCCACAGATTGATAGTCTGGAGAAACTCACTTTCTATCCAAAGATGTTTCAATACCTCTCGCGTATTGCCAAAGAATTGGATTTTGAATTGGTGATGATTACTAATCAGGATGGTCTTGGGACGGAAGTTTTTCCTGAAGAAGGCTTTTGGGCAGTGCAAAATAAGATGACACAAGCACTTGAGGGAGAGGGGATTAGCTTTTCGGAAGTCTTGATAGATCGCTCCTTTCCCGAAGACCATGCACCCACGCGAAAACCGAGGACAGGTTTATTGACCAGGTACCTAGAAGGCAATTACGATCTGGCAAATTCTTTTGTAGTAGGTGACCGTCTGACGGATATGGAATTGGCGAAAAACCTAGGGGCAAAAGGGATTTGGATTAACAATCATCCCGATTTGGCAGTAGATGAATTGAGTGCACAATTGGAGGAATTGAAGACACATATTGCACTGGAGACGACCGATTGGGAACAAATTTATCGCTTTCTGAAACTAGATGGGCGGAGTGCTAAAGTGCAACGAACCACCAAGGAAACCGATATCCTCATCGAACTCAACTTAGATGGTTCGGGCAAAGCAGATAATGAGACGGGGTTGGGCTTTTTCGATCATATGCTCGATCAATTGGCGCGTCATTCAGGTTGTGATTTGACAGTACGAGTGAAAGGTGATTTGCATATAGACGAGCACCATACGATTGAAGATACGGCAATTGCATTGGGCGATGCTTTTTATCAAGCCTTAGGCAATAAATTGGGCATCGAACGCTATGGTTATTGCTTACCAATGGATGACTGCTTGGCGCAAGTAGCACTCGACTTTGGCGGAAGGGCTTGGTTGGTTTGGGAAGCTGATTTTCAGCGTGAAAAAATAGGCGATATGCCCACAGAAATGTTCTTCCATTTCTTCAAATCTTTCTCTGATGCAGCGCGTTGTAATTTGAATATTAAAGCAGAGGGTGCAAATGAACATCATAAAATTGAAGGCATTTTCAAGGCTTGGGCAAAGGCAATTAAGATGGCAAAAAAACGCGATTTGGAGCATATGCGATTGCCAAGTACGAAGGGAATGCTTTAGCTAAGGCTATTGGCTATTGGCTATTATGGATTACGATTGAGTTAACGCAGGTGCAAAAAAACTTCTATTGTACATTTTTCGTTTGCTCTTTGTGGTTCATCCACCAACAGTAAATGGCTAGTCGCTAATAGCAAATATCACTATGTCTACGAAACAAAAGATCACCCGTAAACAATTACCCACAAGCACGAAGAAAAATCAATTCAAAGACATGAAACGTCCCAAGAATTTCAAGGAATTTTTGACCACGACGATGATTGGTGGATTCCTAGTACTGCTGCCTATCACGATTTTCATTTTTCTGGTTCAGTTCGTCTTCCGGATAGTTGCAAGAGTCATCGAACCAATCGCGCGGGTCTTTTACAGCGTAGAAATGGCAGATTTTCTCGCGAATTTGCTTGGATTTATTATTGTTGTTGCATTTTGTTTCATTGTAGGGCTACTGGTACGTACTCGTTCAGGAAAGACAATTGTTAGATATTTCAACACTTTTTACCTTTCCAAACTCCCCTTCTACAATACTATACAAGAGATTGTGCAGCAACTTTTTGGGAAAAAGGAAAATTCGTTTTCTCAGGTTGTTCTAGTAGATGTCTTTGATACACTGATGACTGGTTTTGTGACGGATGAGCACCCAAATGGAATCTACACGGTCTTCGTCCCCACTGCTCCTAACCCAACGAATGGTTTTGTTTTTCATGTCAAAAAAGAGAAGCTCATCTTTACTGAAGTGAAACCCGAGGATGCGATGCGCACCGTAATTGGAGTCGGTACAGGTTCTGCAGTGATGTTCAAACAAAAAGAAAAAATGGAAGAAAAACTGGATAATTCTAAGGAAAAGAACATCACCATTACCACGAATCCTGAGGAGAATGAGGTACAGCTAAAAATTAAAGAATAGAGCGCGTTCTGTGGTGATTATTCACAAAAAATTTGTGGAACTGAATTGAGGTGCTGAAAATCAAGCAATTAGTCTTTACAAATGTTATTCGTAAATAAGGTCTTGTATTTTTCTATCTTTACTGCACTCCCAATTTTCAATTATTCATTTTCAATTTTCCGTTCCACCATGTTCTCAACCAACACCTATCAGAATAGACGCCAAAAACTCCTCCAACAATTTGATTCAGGTCTTTTACTCTTTTTAGGCAATGAGTACGTTGGCAAAAATTACGCCGCTAATACTTACAACTTTCGACAAGACAGCTCTTTCCTTTACTATTTTGGATTGAATCAAGCTGGCTTAATTGGCTTGATTGATGCAGAAGAAGGCAAAAGTTATCTTTTTGGTAATGACCTAACGATGGACGATATAGTTTGGACAGGCAACCAGCCAAGCATCGCGGAATTGGGTACAAAAATTGGTGTAGATAAAACTGCTTCCCTCAAAGAATTAGATGGCTTGCTAGAAAAGGCAGTGCGTAAAGAAATCAACATTCACTATCTACCGCCTTATCGTTTGCGCAATACTCAAAAACTAAGCAAATGGCTGAACTTACCAATGGAGATGGTTAAAGAGCAATCTTCTATTGCTTTGATTAAGGCAGTGGTGGCACAGCGTTCCATTAAGAGCGAAGAGGAAATTACAGAAATGGAAAAAGCACTCACGGTGAGTCGAATCATTCATCACCGAATGATGAAACACACACGCGCAGGTATCTTGGAAGCAGAGCTAGCAAGCATCGCACAGGGTATCGCGATGGCAGGCGAAGGTGATTTGGCGTATCCACCCATCGTGACCGTGAATGGACAAACACTCCACAATCATCATCATCATCACGTTCTGCAAGAAGGACAAATGATACTCGCAGATGTGGGTGCAGAAGTAAAAAGCATTTATGCAAGCGATATTACACGCACTTTTCCTGTAAGTAAGACCTTTACAAGCAAGCAGCGCGAAATCTATCAAATCGTCTTAGATGCAGAAGAACGCGCTATTGAGGCTTGTCGAGCAGGCATTCCATATCGCGATGTACATTTTTTAGCTTCCAAAGTCATTGTGGAAGGACTGAAAGAAGTTGGCTTAATGAAAGGTGATGCAGAAGAAGCAGTTGCTAAAGGTGCTCATACCCTATTTTTCATGCATGGTTTGGGACACATGATTGGTTTGGATGTTCATGATATGGAAGATTTGGGCGAAGATTATGTAGGTTATTCAGAAAGTATTGTAAGAAGCAAAGATTTTGGAACAGCATACTTACGTCTTGGTCGAGAATTGGAAGAGGGTTTCGTCATCACCGTAGAACCCGGCATCTATTTCATTCCTGAACTCATTAAGCGGTGGAAAGCAGAAAGCAAGTATGAGTCTTTCATCAATTATGAAAAACTTGAGGACTATCTCAATTTTGGAGGCATTCGCATTGAGGACAATGTACTAATTACAGAAAGTGGGCGTCGCATTTTGGGCGAACGAATTGCGAAATCTGTGGAAGAGGTAGAAGCATTGCGGCAGAGCTGAGTTTGAGCATTGTGTACCTCTGACAGCATCCGACGTAAGCCGTTCAAGTAAATATGACTTGGATGGCATTACTTTTTCTTCAAATTACCAGGGCATCTTTTACAACGCTTACCCTTTTTGAACTTACGACAACATTTCTTTTTTACTTTCTTTCCTTGTACGATAGGTAAGGAAAAAGGTAAACTACCCATGCTTTCATTGCCTAAAATTGCTGTTGAAGATTTACGTGCCATTCTCTTTTAATCTTAATTAGACCAACTTTAAATAATCACATAAATATAGAATCGAAAGTTGAGGTTTGTGAGCAAATACCTACTTATTCAGAGGAATTGGGTACAGCAAATACCTAGTGTTAGGTATCAAAAAATATTAGAGATTTTCGTATTCATTTACCACACAGTTACAATAGCATTTTCACATATTACACAATAGTTTTTGTTTATGCTCTGGAACAATTCAGCTAAAAACAAGCTGAAGCATCTGGGTGCATCTTAAAATGTCGCTAAACGAAAATTTTTATTGCATAAAAATTTTCATTTAGCGACCTCTTCTCGGAGAGAGATGGTTGTTTTTAGATTTTTT
>JBCDFY010000341.1:0-6450 GCA_039176995.1 Bacteroidota bacterium | reverse complement strand
CAAAAGAATTTTTTGATGGATTGAAAACGGCTCGATGCCGTTCTCCAATACAAAATACGCTAATTATCACTCTTTGATTACTACTGATATTTTGAGACATAAATCGCAACTTGAAACCCAAATTAAGCCTTCAAAAAATATCTCTTTCTCTCCGAAAGTCCTCTTGAAAACAAGATGAAAAATGTATTTTTCATCTTGTTTTCAAGAAATGACGTAATTCAAGCAGAATAAAAAAGCTCAATCTTTGCTTAAAAGATTTTCTCCCTCTAATTCTTCACAAGAGCCTTTTTTACTCCTACACGCTTTTTTACTTATTGACTTAGCTGCACAACGCTTCTTTCCAGACTACTCGATCATCCAGTGCGAAAGTAAATTCTTTCTTATCTTTCAGTCGAACCGTAATCCCCGTCGGCAGCATCGCTCTATTGTAATCTTCAACAGTATCAATCTTTCGTAGATAAATCTCAATGGGGGGAGTTGCTTTTTGCGCGAGTACTGCTTGCTTTTGAAATACTAATCTCCTATTCGTCAAAAATAATTTTCCGAGTGCTCCTCTTCCTTTGCTTGTTCCTATATAGTAATTGCTAGGTTCTGCCAAGATGATTTCTTCGCCTTTGTGCAAAGAAATACAGGCAATTTTTTTATTAATCAGACGCCGATTGATCATATCTGCCAACAAGAAGAAAACGACCCCGAAGCAAATACCCGCTAAAACGCCAAAAACTGTACTATTTATTTGTAGCAAATAATTCGTCCATAGCAGGTAACTCGCCGCAAGGAGTAAGGCTGTTTGTTTGATTTTTTTCATGGTACAAAGGTAAAGAAAATTGAAGGTCAACTTACCTCACCAAAAGCACATCTCCAGTATAAACCTGCATCTCTTCATCAATAAACTCGACTTCAGCATAGTAGACAAAAATATCAGGCGATAAACGTTGTCCTTGATAGAGCCCGTTCCAGCCATTGGTTTCATCGTTTGGTGAAAGGTCAAAACGCTCGAAGACCAATTGTCCTTTACGATTAAAAATGCGAAGGCTTTTTACATTTTGAATCATATTGCCGCCATAGACCGTGAAACGACTATTGCTATCATCGCCATTTGGGCTGAACGCATTCGGAATGTAAACGCGGCGTGTGCGATCTACGGCAACTGAAATGCGGTCGCTTGCGGTGCATTGCGTGATACTGTCGGTGACTTGTACTAAGTATTCGGTTTTGAAGAAAGGGCGGACTTCCAATTCTGGGCAATTGTTGCAAGATAAACTGTCTCCACTTAGCCAATTAAAGATTGGATTTTCGGCATTGGTGAAGGCTTTTAAAGTTGTGCTTTCGCCTAAATTAATGACAATATCTTTACCCAAATTAATGCTAATTTCTGGCGGACCTTCGATTTGTGCTGTTTCGCTTGTTTCACAGCCATTAGCATCTTTCACAATTAAGTCGTAAGTGCCCTCAAATAAATTGCTCACTCTTTGACTTCGACTAAATAGCACACCATCCACAGAAAATTCATAAGGAAAAACGCCGCCTGTAACCGTATCCACTAAAATCGAACCTGAATTAGGAAGGTCTTGACAACCAATACTTTGTGTGGAGAAACTAACGATGATAGGTTCAGGTTGTGTAATGAAAATTTCATCTTCTGCGATACAACCTTTGGCATCTTCAATCATCAGACTGTACGTTCCTGGAGCAAGATTACTGATGATTTCAGAATTTTCGCCATTGCTCCAATTGTAAATAATTGCTTCTTCTGTTCCTTCGACATTGGCACTCAAAATACCATCGTTTGCATCAAAACAGCGAATTTCTTGAGCGACTTGAAGTTCTACTTCCAACGGTTGATTCGGTTGATTGATACTTGCGCTAATTTCATCTTGACAGCCGTCTTCGTTCGTGACAGTCACCTCATATTGTCCAGCCATCAAATCACTAATCGTTGCGTCATTTTCACCATTGTTCCAATCAAAAGCAATCGGATTTCCATTGGTTGTAATTGTAATTTCACCATCGCTGCCTTCAAAACAGGAAACATCTTTTTGATTGGCGACTTCCGCGATAAATTCTTCAGGTTCTTCCAGCGTCGTTTGCAGCATAGCAATACAACCTTTAGCGTCGGTTACAAGTGACGTAAATGAACCTGCACAAAGATTTTGTACGATCAGGGAATTTTCCTCCAAATTATTACCGCCAATATCAAAAGTATAAGGCACATTTCCACCTTGCACATCAATGGTAAATTGCGCATCGCAAGTACCAAAACAGCTTGCCGCTTGAGCGTCAGTTGCTGCTGCAATGAGTTCGTCAGGTTGCGAAACAATCGCGTTCAAAATTACTTCTGGGCTAAATCCATCGTTGATGATAACTTCATAAATGCCTGCTGGCAAATCTGTCAAACCTGCAATGCCGCCATCTTCTCGAATCGTGCCGCTGCCTTGCAAACGATCGTGATTGGTGCTGCGCCAAGTGTAATCGTAAGGCGGTTCTCCATTGCTGGCTTTGATGATGATTCGTCCATTCGTATCGCCAAAGCAGTTGAGTGTATCATTGGTGACACTCGCAGCGAGCAAAACCGTAAATTCAATCGTAATGGTCGTTTGTATGCTACAACCTTCACCATCAATGACCGTGATTTCGTAGGTTTCGCCACCTAATAGATCATCGCGATTTGCACCTTCTACGCCATCCGACCAAACGATCTCGTAGTCTCCTGCGCCACCTGAAACCATTACCGTCACCCTTCCATCAGCTACCATTTCTCCCGTTGCAATTGCATTTTGGTTGGTACTAATTACCAAAGGTTCTAAAACCGTTAGATTGGTGATGACTACCGAATCACAACCAACTGCTAAGCGAATCGAATCTCGATAAAGTCCTGATTCTGAATAGATTTGGTTGAAAACTGGAAAGGTTTCTTCTGCGCAAATAGTTACTTCTTGGATTACAGGACGATTGCTAATCGCTAAAACTTCCAAGCCAAATAATCCAAATAATTCTTCTTCAGTATCCACTACCCCATCCACGATGATGTAGTAAGTTGTATTCGGTTTTAAAGGTTGGTCGCAACTGAATTGGATATTTTCATCAAAACTAGGGTCGTTTCTACTTCGTCCACTTCCACCGATATAATCAAAGTTGCTGCCATCGCAAGTATTGTCTAATGCCTCGTAAATACCAATTTGTAGAAAGACAGGATCGCCTAAGTTTTCAGGGTCACTGTTTCCATTGATGACAAAACGGTCGCCTGGTTCATCCGAAGTGCGAAAACTGTACCAAACGCCGACATTGTTTCCCCAACCTGCGTTTAAAGTTATTGGGTCGGGTTCATCATTACTTCTTGTTCCGCAATAATTTGTGAACTGACTACGTGAAGCGTCGCCTACTCGTCCATCCACACTCAAGACTCCCAAATCTACTGCTGTGCAAGGCAAGTTGTTTAAGCCACCAGGAAAAAAACCATTTGCTGTGATGCGCAAAATCACTTGCGCACTGGCAGCCCCCCCGTTGGGTAAGCTAAAAGTGTATTCTGCACTTTCTCCAGGTAAAGGCACTTCAAATTCCTGACAATCTTCTACCATGCAATCGTCAGGGCGAATCAAATCGCAGGGATTGGCGACGCCCGGGTCGTTCTCAAAAGCTCTGATACAAATTGGAATACGTAGTGGTTCATCATTCGGACAATCCAAAGAAGTACGGTATTGAGTGTTGGGTAAGGATTGCAGCAGATTGCAATTGTCAGAGCCGTCGTAATCTACCCAACCTTCGTCTGCAATGTTGACACTCCAAACATAATCAGGTGCACCAATCAAATCATCGCAATCCGAGCTAGCGTCTCCTCTTAGAACAGTAACTTCGTAGGTAACTTGCGCAGTGGCGCACACGAGAGTGATTAGCCCCGCAAGGCATAGTGTAAGTTTTCTCCAATTTAGCATGTTGTCTCGTTTAATAGTTTCGCACGCAAAGACGCGAAGGCGCAAAGTTGAGTTTTCAGGAGGCGGTCATTTCCCATGACCGTGCCCTTTTGGTTTGACTCTGACTTCTCGCTTCTGACGCCTGACTTCTCTTATTTTGGATGAATTATAGTGTTTGAATACCTCTTTTTTCAGCATTCAACAACGATTGGAAAGAGGTGCTTTTGTTGAGCACAAACTGTGGGAAGGACTGAACAAATTATTTGTTTTGTTCTGTCCTTTGTGTGAACGTTGTTCTAGTAATTTAAAGTATGAATGAACTCTAAAAATCTAGTTAAAAATTGAAAACAATTGGACTACTTTTCAATTTATTGTACGCGATAATCCTGTTTGTTCATTTAAATATGTTTGCGTTGCATCTCGGTTCTCCGTTTAAAGAATATATTTGAAACAGATCATCAAAAACGAATACAAAAAATAAATTTTTTGCATTCGTTTTTGATAGGTTCTTTGGAGAGATAGATGTTTTTAGATTTTTTGAAAAAATCTAAAAACATCTATCTCTCCCAAAAGTGTATATTACTACATCCACTCACTATATTATTATGCTAAAGATTGCGTACTCACCAGTCTATAAATATGAATTGCCTAATGGACATCGCTTTCCGATGGAAAAGTATGAATTGATTCCAGAGCAATTGTTATATGAAGGCACGGTGAGTAATGACAATTTTTTTCATCCCGAGAAGCTTTCAGAAGAAATAATTTTGGCGACACATGATGCCGAATATTGGCAAAAATTGAAGACGCTGGATTTGACGCGGAAGGAAATTCGCGCAATTGGTTTTCCACTATCCGATAAATTGGTGCAAAGAGGGCGACACATCGCACAAGGAACAATTGATTGCGCAAAATACGCGATGCAATATGGCGTGGCGATGAATGTGGCAGGTGGAACGCATCATTCGTTCACTTACAAAGGCGAGGGTTTTTGTTTGCTAAATGATATGGCGATTGCTTCTAATTATTTACTACAAGAAGGTTTGGCGCAACGCATTTTGATCGTTGATTTGGATGTACATCAAGGCAATGGAACGGCACAAATCTTCCGAAATGAGTCGCGCGTTTTTACTTTTAGTATGCACGGCGCGAATAATTATCCGCTGCGCAAAGAGCAATCGGATTTGGATATTGGCGTGCCTGACAAGACAGAAGATGAACATTATTTAAAACAATTGCATGAAACTTTACCTCGCCTTTTCGATCTACACCAACCCGATTTTGTGTTCTATCTTTCAGGCGTAGATGTCTTAGCAACAGACAAATTAGGACGACTTTCCTTGAGTACACAAGGTTGCAAAATGCGCGATGAGTATGTGCTTTCTACTTGCAAACAGCACCAATTACCCGTTGCGATTAGTATGGGTGGTGGCTATTCAGTGCGGATTGCGGATATTGTAGAAGCTCATGCGAATACTTTTCGAGTGGCGCAGCATATTTTCTTTTGACAGCTTTTCAAAACGCATCTTGCCTTTTCATATATTCCAGAATATTATCGGTAATCCATTTAATTTTATTGAGATCGAGTCGCTTATCAAAAATGGAATGGATATTCTTGATATAGTAGCTATTTTTGAGAGCTGCTTTATCCATGTAACTCACCAAAACTGCGCCGCTATCTCTAAAAATATAGTTGTCATTAAGTGGCATCAATCCCATATTGACTAATTTTGATTCGGGCTTTTCTTCTTGAAAAATGGAGAGCAATTCGACGCCAACATAAGACGGTCCATTTCTAATAATAACAGGCTGTTTTCCCCAACCAATACAGTCCAAAGATAAGATGCGGGCATCACCGAAAGAGGCACCTTCCTCTTCCCACGAATCGCGTAAATGCTCCGCTCCAGTTAATATCATCTCTTCATTATCCACTAGCACAAATTTGACGCGCTTCTTCGCTTTTGGTATATTTTTTAATTGTTCTGCAATGCTTAGTAATCCTAGTACACCGCTCGTGTTATCGTTATAGTTTTTGGGATTCGGTAATAACATTAGGAGGAAAGACAGACCAAGTAAAATAGCAGTAATGGCGAATATTTTACCTGGTAAATAGATCACTAATGCGAAAAAGAGCAACAGAACTACGGAAAGCAAAAATGGGCGCGTATGTCCAAATATCCGTACAAAAGGTTCGATCCATGGTGGCAGCATAATCGGAGTATCATAGTGTGCTAAGATGATAAATTCAGGAGAGGTGACTTTAGTTTCTAAGTTGATACTTGTCCATATTTTGCCTTTTTTCTCTAATCGTCGTGTTTTGTAGCCCCAACTGTCGAAAAGCTGAATCGCTTCTTGAAGGAATGCTTCTTTTTCTGTCCTTCTAAGACGCTTGGGATAGGCTTTGAGTTGTTCAAAAATTGTTGCTAAAGCCATGAGTAAGTCGGTTTTGCTTGCCTGCAACAAAGTTAGAGAAATAATGGAATTATTCAGATTAGGTCGAAAAATCAAATCATTAAATTCACTAAAATACATATTTTTT
>JBCDFY010000340.1:0-6506 GCA_039176995.1 Bacteroidota bacterium | reverse complement strand
TTGAGATAGAGAAAAAACAAGAAAAACTCACAGAGGCTAATTCAATTCATAGAAATACCAACAGAGCCAAAACCTACTTTGAGAAATTGCCCGATGGAGAGGATATAGGCTTATTCATAGAGAATCCTTTGGGACAGAAATATGATGAAACTAGAATTGATTTGGATGCCAACATAGCAGGTGAAGGAGTAGATAATTTAGTTGTTATCGAAGTCATCAAGCCTGTCATAAGGCTAAAATCTAAAGGTATACCAAAGTTGGTACAAAAAGGAATCGTTATTGTTGAATCACAAAAAATAGAAGCATAAAATGGCAAATATAAATTTCGGGATAGATTTAGGAACAACCAATTCAGCTATTGCCAAATTCACAAAAGGTGAAGTGGAAGTTTTTAGTAACCCACTAGATTATGGGAAGCGTACTTTACCCTCAGTGGTAGCCTTTAAGAAAGATAAAATATATACTGGCAAAGCTGCAAAAACGAGGTACGAGAAAGATGCAAAGAATGTAAAGGCATTTTTCAAGCGTAAGATGGGAACATCAGAAAGTTTCAAAATCCCTGCTCTATCAGGTCAATCTAAGACTCCTGTAGATTTATCTGCATTTCTTTTGAAAGAACTCAAAACGTTTGTGAGTTCAGGAGAAGTTATTGATGCAGCAATTATTACTATCCCTGCGGCATTTGATACCATTCAGTCTAATGCTACTAAGGATGCAGGTAAACAGGCAGGTTTTAAGCAAGTGATTCTTGTACCCGAACCTGTTGCAGCTAGTTTAGCTTATGCCAACAAGACTAAGGAACAGGATTTAGCTGATGGACAATGGTTAGTCTATGATTTAGGTGGAGGAACATTTGATGTAGCTCTAGTGAGGATAAAAGAGGGAGAAATGAAAATCATTGACCATGAAGGGGATAATTTTCTTGGTGGCTATGATTTTGATCAATCAATAGTAGAAAAAATAATTATTCCGTTTCTTGAAAAAGAAGGTAATTTTAGCAATCTGAAAAGTGAAATGCAAAATGCTTCTGGTAAGTATAATGCAGATTACTTTAGACTATTAGACAAAGCGGAACAGGCTAAAATTGAACTATCAGCAAGGACTTCTACAGAAATAGAGATTATAATGGAGGACGATAATGGAGATGAAATAGATGAAGTGCTAAGCATTACACGTTCAGAGTTTGAAAACTTGATAAAGGATTTCGTTGATAGTACAGTAGAGATGATAAAGAAGGTAATTACTCGTAATAACCTAACACCACAAGATTTGCAGTTTATACTAATGGTAGGCGGTTCTACTTATATTCCTTATGCAAGGCAAAGAGTAGGCGAACTGATAGGTGTTACCGTTAAAACGGATATAGACCCTACTACTGCAATAGTGGAAGGTGCTGCTTATTATGCAGGTATAACAGCAAAAAATACAGCATCAGAAGAAGAATCGTTGGCAAAGAAAAATGCTGCCACCCTACAAGTTAAAATGTCCTACCCAAAGACAAGTCAAGAAAAAGATGAATTTTTTGCTGCTCGTTTCAAAGGTAATATAGAGGGCTTGTCGTACAGAATAGATAGAGAAGATGGTGGTTTTACTACGGGCTTGAAGCCATTAAAAGAAAAAATAACAGAAGAACTACCATTGATAGAAAAGGCTTATAACTTCTTTAAGCTAACCGTATATGATAAGTTCAATAATGTAGTTTCTACCGATGCTGAATTGATTGGAATTAACGCTGGAGGTATCGGCGTAAGTTCAATTACAAGTCCAGAAGATATATGCTTACAAATTGATGATAACAATTCTATTTTTGGAGTGACTAGAACTTCACTAACTTTAATTGTTGCTAAGAACACGGCTATTCCAACTAAACAAACGATAACAAGAACAGTAAATAAGACTATCGTTAAAGGTTCTGATGAAAAAGTTACTATCAATATCTTAGAAGGTGCTAAAGAAAATTTACCAGAAGTAAACCTTAGTATTGGGTTCTTAGAAATTACAGGAAAACAACTTGTTAGAGATTTATACAAAGGCTCAGAAGTAGAAATAACTGTGAATATCTCTGAAAGTAGAGATATTACAGCTACTGTATATTTCAGGATGATAGACCAAGAGTTTAGGATACCTTTCAAACGAGAGGAAAGAACTACTACTGTTGAATGGTTATCATCAGAGGTCATAGAACTATCGAATAAATTGGATTCAGAAATTGCAGAAGCAGAGGAAGTACAAGACTATGAAACCGCAGCTAAACTCACTAAGCTCAAAAAAGCAACGAAGGATTTGGGCGACGAAACTGGTAAACTATCAGAAGATGACGTAACTGATGACCGATATAAGTTAGAAAATAAAAAGCGAAATCTGGCAAAAGAGCTTGATGAAGCAACCAAGGACAAGCAGTTGAAGAAAGCAAAGGCGCAGTATTCAGAAGCAAAAGAGAGTTGTTTGAAGTTGATTAATGAATCAGGCAATGACTATGAGCGTAAAATTGTGGAGGATATAGTTCGCCAAGAAAATCAGTTTTTATATTCAAGTAGTCCTAGACAAATAGTAGAAAAATCTGATGAACTTCAAGCGGTTTATATGCAAGTGCTTTGGAGAACACCAGCTTTCTTAGTAGCTATTTTCAAAGACTTAGTTACCAATCATTCACTGAGCATGAATAATCCTGAACAGGTGAGAAGCTATGTTGATGCTGGCAAATATGCGATTGAAAGCGAAAACTGGCAACGTCTAGGAGAAGTGAATCAAGGGCTGATTAATCTAATGCCAACACCGCCACCTATACTGGGAGGAGTGCAAACAGGTGTATCAACAGGATTAAGCTAAAACTAAGGAGTAATGACATCACTAGAGTTTAAAAAAATCTTGTTTCAAGCAGCATTTTCTATTATGGCTTGTGACGGAGAAATACATGATACAGAGCTTTCAGAAATAAAAGATATTGCTGAAAATTCTATCTTCTTTGATGGATTAAACCATGAAGAAGAATTGCAAATGCAAGTATCAATTTTCAAGGCAAAAGGAGGGCTTGCTATTCAAGATTTTTTTAAGCTCATTCAGGCTACTAATTTATCTGCAATACAGGAAGAACATTTGATTGAAGTGTTAATCAGAATTATAAACGCTGACCATAAGGTAGATGAAAATGAGGTGCATTTTCTATCAGAGGTTAGGCGTACACTAAAGATTGATGATACTAAATTGGTAGTAAAATTTCCAAAGCATATTAATCTTTTGCTCAATCTCAGCCAGTATGATAGTAAAAATATAGCAGCTAGCTTTGATAATCTTAATTTTGATAATGTGAGTGGATTTCTTAAGTTGAATGACTAATCTGCTTTGTCCATAAAGGGTAAGGTCATATATTCTATTTGTCTACAAGCATAACCCTCACTTTGAAGAATATTTTCTCCGTTTTTAGCTTTCAGGCGAAAACGAAATTCTCCTGCCTTGTCTTTGTAAACTTCAAACTTTGCGTTTTTCATAATAATCGGTTGCTACGTTTTTGTAATCAAATATCCTTCCAAATATAGGAAATCTCCCGTTTCTTCTATAAATTGCTAATTCAATATCTTGGAATTATGTCTAATTTTGGAACAAGTCTAAATGTCATTTGCCTAGAATCTGATGCTTTCTATGCTTTAGTCAATGAAGTAGTAGAGCGTATCAATAGTGAGCAAAAACTAGAAGCAGATGAATGGATAAGTGATGAAGAAGCCATGAAAATATTACGCATCAGTTCCAAAACGACTTTGCAGAAATATCGAGACGAAGGTAAAATTCGCTTTTCGCAATTAGGGCGAAAATCTATTTTGTACGATCGTCAGTCTTTAATGGATTTCATAGAAGCTAATGCCAGAGATACTTTCTAAAATTTCCAATTATCAATCTTTACGAATATGAGTGCCACTAAAATACAAGTTAAAGGATTCAATGCAGGCTATAAGATTGAAAAATACGTCCCTGCCCTATCTACTGTGCTTCGCAGCGGCTTATCTTCTTCCAAAAATGAATATGTCGAAGCCTTCATCGCAGGAGGCGATGAAATGCTCAAAGAACGCAATCGAACGAAAGTTTTGGGTAAGATGAGAGATAGTGCTAAATCACTTGGTCAGTCTAAAGATCGAGGAAAAGATATGGAAATTGATCGCTAGACATTTTGCGTCAATTTCTTTTTGACAAAACCAATGAATGCACCATTGACATTTTCAGGCTTAAAGCCATTAAGCAATTGCAATGAAAATTGCTGATGAATATCATCAAAATTCCAATTGGAATTTTCAGTCATTTTTCTTCCCTTCTCTAGAGTTTCCCAATTAATGCTAGGCAAGTCATCTAAATTAGTGCTTGCTTTAATCTTGTAGAAATTCACTACATCACCTGTTGATAATCGAATAAAATAATCAGGCAAATGATTGGATTTAGCAATTTCCCGAATGAAAAAACGAAATTTATCTATATGTGAAGTTGAGCCTGTTTTCTCTTTTAACTTGGCTAACTTGATTTGCCACGTCTCTTGCTTACCACAATATTTTCTAGCGATTTCATAAAGCCTTCTTTCCAATGCTTTGCCCAATCGAAAATAATCCCGATTGATCGTTAAAACTTCTTTTCCTAGAATCGAATTGTAAAACCAATCTGACAATGTAATTTCTAATTTCACCATTCGCTTTTTTACTCGACTACTTTCCACAATATTATAGCTCTCAATCAGCCCAAAAGCACTCGTAATTTCACGTTTATTCGTTTTGATGTTGGTCTTTACCGAAACACCTTTTAAGCGATCTAGGGCTTGTTTAAGACGTTTATAGCCATCACCATTGGTGTTTCTATTCGTAGCCACCAACAAATCATGACTAGAAATCCGAAGCGTTTTAGGAGGTATTTTTCCTTTGTTTACTTCCTCCATTAGCAGCGAACCACAATAAAGCAGTACATCTTTATCAAATATGGTTGGTAAACCATCCGTAGTTGGTTTGATGGTTACGGTCAAATCACCGCTTTTATATTCTAAGTTTCGCATATCCCTCTTTTTGGATAGCGAGAAAACAGGATGCTCCATAGATGCCATGTCATCTTTGAAAGCAGTACTATCAAAAATATCGGCAATGAAGAAATCTTTTGTTGGATGCCTTTCAGGAAGCAGATTTTGTTGAGTTTGAGTCATACCTATCTTCGCAGTTTCAGGAAGATTATTAGCCCAATCTCGAACTAATGCAAGCTCTTTTTTCGCAGTTTCAGGAAGAAAAGACCAGAAAATAGACTGAAATTGATATTAGATATTTTAGGAACTTCGTTCGTCCTTTTAGGAAGAGACTCATTTTCGTTCGACGGTTTAGGAATTTTGGCTCGCCGTTTTAAGAAGATTGGTTCGATGGTTTAGGAAGAGTCGTCCGCAGTTTTAGGAAGAAGCCAAAGCTTGAAACCCACAGTTTTCCAAAATTTCGAGCTATTCTAAAGTTACGTAACACTACTCTTAACACTATTATTAACGTAAGTTATAACACTAGAGCCTACCCTCCATTCGCTCCGCTCATTGCGCCCGATGCTCGTTTACACTTCGCATCGCCTAAAAATGAGTTCGCTAAAGCTCACAAGATTTTCTAAAATGCTCCAAAGTCGCATTTTGCTATTGAAAAGAAAAAGGATTAGGGGCTTACTTTCTCCAAATTACTATTGATATTTCTTCCTATTTACGCATTATCTTTGCTGTACTTTCACATAATAATTCAAGATTATGCAATCGCCTGCTTCGCCTTCTAATTTACTGCAAAAAATTCGTTCCCTGATTCAGGAAGCGAGACAAAGAGTAGTGCAACAGATCAATTATACTATGGTCTATACCTACTACGAAATTGGTCGGCAGATTGTAGAGGAAGAACAAGGCGGTAAAGAACGAGCTGCGTATGCGAAGGAAGTCCTCAAACAGCTATCGGAGCAGTTAAGCAAAGAATTTGGAAGAGGTTTTTCTAAAAGTAATTTGGAGCAAATGCGACAGCTTTATCTGGTCTATTCAAAATCCCAGACAGTGTCTGGGGAATTGCCAGATTTCAAATTAAGTTGGTCACATTACATCTATCTAATGCGCCTAAAAAAAGAGGAAGAACGTCAATTCTATGAAATTGAAGCGGTTCAAAATCAATGGTCGCTCAGAGAATTAAAACGACAATTTGATTCGGCATTATATGAACGTTTATTACTGAGTACCGATAAAGATAAAGTCAAAGACCTTTCAACTAAAGGACAGATCATCGAAAAAGCCAGTGATGCGATTAAAGAACCGATGGTACTAGAATTTCTAGATTTAGCTCCACACCCTCATTACACAGAAAAGGAGGACAGGGTTGGTGGCTGCGTGAAGATTGCCGCGCGCCGCGGCACACTGGCGGCAAGAGGCCGCGCCTCTTGCCCTTGCTAGGCTTGGCGCTCCCCAGCGTGGAGATCGGGCAGGTGCGCTGCCCGCGACCATGTGGTCGCAGTTCCGCTGGCGAGAGGGAGAAGAG
>JBCDFY010000339.1:0-6506 GCA_039176995.1 Bacteroidota bacterium | reverse complement strand
CTGATTATCAGATATTTAAGTTGAAAATGCGCAGTATATTTCAGTTAAAAAATCCAAAAATAGCACTCTAAAGTATTTTTTTATACAAACAGATACCTGCATTTTTGTAATCGTAAAGCAAATCACAGTTCCTTAAGGCTAAAATAATCGTACTAGGCTGACATAAGTAATTCGTAATCAATTTTTTAGAAAGTAGTCGTTTCACTCTTATTAGTTGTTGAAAAAAACCGATTTATACAACTAATTAACTATCATGCCATGAACAAACTATTTATTTTTTTACTCCTCTGTCTCTTTTCTTCTGTACTGCTTGCTCAGGAGCAGTTTGATCTTTGCCTTGACTTTGAAGAACTTCCTAAGGATGCTGTTTTTGGAAGACCAACGGGTTTCTCACCAGGCGATGAAGTTATCAATCAAGGTGATTTTCAAGTTTCACTTGAAGTTTTCACTGATGCCAATAGAGAAGCCAGTTTCTCTGCAATTACAGTCTTAGATGATCCATTCAGTGTCAATAATGCCTCTTATGGAAGAGGACTTTTCGTTAGTGGAATTAATGTTAAACTTAACTTTAATAGCACGGAAGAAGAAATTACACGTATCGTTCTTCAATATGCAGATGGTGGAGGAGTAGAAAATATTGCAGTAAACGGAGGTGAGGTTCAAATTATTGAAAGTTTCGATGATTTGGACGAAACGCTTGCGCCAAATGTTGATATTTTCTTAGAAAGAATAGGGGATACTTCTAATGTGGATGCTGGACGCTTGATTTTAGAAGGTAATATCCAGAGTCTACTCATTGGTGGCGAGGAATTATTCATAGATGATATTTGTGTGGACAAGAGATTGCCCAACGCTTGTGAAATCCGCGATTTGACGCTCAATGCAGTAGAATGTTTGGAAAATCAAACTTATCTAGCAGAAATCAATTTTAAAGCTGATAATGCCGAATCGGAATACTACGATATATTTCTAGATGGAGAGTTTGTTGATACTCGATTAATTTCAGAGTTATCCGACACACTTGTTTTTCCGATCTATGATCATAACTCTATTCCAAAACTCACCGTTTGCATCGATGGTAATACCGATTGTTGTGCAACCATTGAATTTGATCAACCTAACTGCGATTTTGTGGGAGATTGCGTTATTGAATTTGTTGATCTGCAACCGACCGAATGTAACGAAGAAGGCGAATATTTAGTCAACGTATTTGTAGGAGCACAAGAGGGTAGTGCTGATGGCTATTTCATTGAGGACATAAGCGGTGAGCGATGGGGACCGTTCATCTATGCAGATTCAACGGTAGTCATTGGCCCTTACAGTGATTTGTTGGCAGTGGTTCAAGAATTCACAATCGTAGATGCCGATAATGAAGACTGTCAATTCAAAAAAGAACTCCTCAATCCTTGCAGCGAAGAATGTATTATCGAAGCATTGACCTTAGAAGCGCAGGAATGTGATGATAACGGTCAATTTCTAGTGAATATTTACGTGCAAGCCAATAATGGTAGCGAAGAGGGTTTCTACATTGTGGATGTTTTTCAAGAACGCTTCGGTCCATTTTCTTACTCCACAGAACCGATCATTGCACTTGGTCCTTATAGCGATTTGGATGATGTACTTTTAGTATTCACCGCTGTTGATGCCGCCAATGAAAACTGCAAAAAACAAGAAGAATTATTTGACGTGTGCGACCGTTGTCGAATCGGGGAAGTGCTGTACGAAGCGCATCCTTGTGACGACAATGGTCAGTTTTTACTTGATATTGAGGTAACTGGTGGTGGCAGCGAAAATGGCTATTTCATTGTATTTCAAGGACAAGAGTTCGGGCCGTTTGGCTATTTAGATTCTATAGTAACTATTGGTCCATTCAGTGCAGGTTTCGATGTGCCACCGGAGTTGAGTATATATGATGCAGAAGACCCAAATTGTGCTTGGTACGACTACATTGAAACGCCTTGCGGAGCTGAATGTGAGTTAGAAATTGCTTTAGAAATTTCAGATTGTGATGAAAACAATCAGTTCTTCGTGGAAGCTATTGTCTCTGGTGGAACAGGTAAATATTTTGTAGAAGCAGGCGGAAGAACGTGGGGACCATTCGTATACGAAGACAGTACCGCTATTGTCGGTCCTTTCCCTGCTACCCAGGAAGCGTTCTCAGTCGTCATTCACGATGCGAATATTCCTTACTGCTCAGATACCTTGACGATCAGAACACCTTGTACGCCTAGCGATTGTGGATTGGCAGACATCAGAGTAGAAACGAAGCCTTGCAAAGATAATGGCTTAGCAGACCTACTGATTGATTTCGATAATCTGACAGACGTTCAAGATACCTTTGCAATCAAATATGAAGGACAGGTCATTGGTTATTATAATAGGCAAAATGATCTTCCACTCCAGATAAGAAATTTCCCTTTTGGGGAGGAAACGACCCTCCAAATTTGTACTTATGATGAGCGCGGAGAGTGCGCTACTGATACTCGATTAGTGCTTCCTAATTGCGGAAATGGTAGCTGTTTCTTGACTGATGCCGAAGTTACAACAGAGGGCTGCGATGCAAATGGACAGTTCTATTTTAAAATTGAAGTTCCGTCAAATTTTGACCATGCAGCAGATGGGTTCGTAGTAGATGTTTTGGGTCAACAATTTGGACCATTTGCTTATCAAGATTCTGCGGTCTATGTTGGTCCATTCGATGGAAATATTGATCTCCCCTACGAGGTTTATATCTTCGATTTATTTAGAGATGACTGTTTCTATATTGAAGAGTTTGCGTCTCCTTGTGAAGGTTCTTGTACAATTTCAGATGTACAAATTCTTCCGAAAGAATGTGATGAAAATGGACAGTTTTATGTAGAATTATTCGTTCGGGCGAATAATCTAAACAGCGGTGGCTATGTTGTAGATGTCTTTGGTGAGCAATTTGGACCATTTAGCTACTATGATTCCACTGCCATCATTGGACCATTCGATGGTAATATTGATTTGCTCTATGAGATCATTATCTCCGATAGCGAAAATACGAATTGCTTTCATGCCGATACCTTCACTTCTCCTTGCACCAGTCAAGCTTGTTCCTTGGAGATCACCCTTGGCGAAACTGATTGTGATGATGCTCGACAGTTCTTCGTTGAATTTGGAGTTTGGAACACCAACCCACAGAGAGAAGCTTACCGCTTGAGAGTGAATGGAGAAGATTTTGGGACATTCAGTTACTATGACTCCCTTGCTTTTGTCGGACCATTTGATGGCAATAGCAACGCACCTTTTGAATTTATTATCCAAGATTTGTTGGATGAAGATTGCATCTTGAAAGGTGAATTTTTCTCTCCTTGTGCAGAGACCTGTAGGCTGACCGATTTATCCGCAGAAACAAGTGAATGTAAGGACAATGGGCGCTTTGATATTATTATAGATTTTGATGCGCAAAATGTAACGGATACACTGTTTGATATTTATTACAATGATACCTTGGCAGGTACATATAGTGTTCTAGATTTACCTTTGAAATTGGAAGATTTCGGTTTTGCACAATCTTTTGAGGTCAGACAACATATCAAAGTTTGTTTACAAAATAATCCTGACTGCTGCGCTGAAATTGAATTTACCCCTCCTTGTGCAATTTCAGATTGTCAAATTACAGAAGTCAGTGCAGTGCCTTTGACTTGTGAAAATAACCAGTTCAACGTTGAACTTACCGTCAAATCAGAACAACCCAATTATACAGGCTACTTCTTGCAAGTTGACGAGGGACAACTTTTTGGTCCATTCAGCTATCAGCAAGAATCCATCATCATTGGACCATTTGAAGGCGATGCCAGCACCGTTTACAAAGTGACAGTCATTGATGGAGAAGATCGCTCTTGCAAAAATGGTACGCGTTTTCAAGCGGTGAATTGCAGTAGTCAGTGCAGTATTAGTGATCTACGCATAGACGTTGGAGAAATTTGTAGCGAAGATGGTAGATTTCCTTTGACCATTGATTTTGATATAGAAAATCCAGTAGGGATGGGCTATTCCATTCTCGCGGATGATCGCCTACTAGGTACTTATCCCTATGGTACGATTCCTGCTTATTTTCCTAGCTTCGATGCGCGTGGCAAAAGCGAAATCACGATTTCTGTTATTGCAGGAGAAGATCGCTCGTGTGCGATGCGAAAAATATTTGAAGTTCCAGAATGTGGGTTGAACAACGAAGCAGTCTGGCCAGGCGATACTGATAACAATGGCATTGCGCACTATACCGATTTGTTGAATATTGGTTTGGCTTATGGTGAAACAGGACCAACCCGTCCAGAAAAAGATATAGAATGGTACGCACACGAAGCAACGCGCTGGGGAAGGGTCTTCGCGGATGGTACGGACTATAAACATGCGGATGCTAACGGAGATGGGCGAATTGATGAACTTGATGTAGAAGCTATTCAATTGAACTATGGTAATTTGAGTAGTGACGTGGATACCGCTCCGGAAATAGATGAAGGCTCAGTCGTTGCAACAGAAGGTGACCCAAGTATCTACGTGGATTTGCCAGAGAATGGAGATTTTCCAAGTGGTTCTGCCTTCTCTGTACCTGTCATTTTGGGTTCGGCAGATCGAAGTGTGGAGTCAGTTTACGGTATTGCGTTCACGATTAAATATAATCCAGAGGTACTCGATCCTAATGAGGTACGCTTGACCATTCCTGATAGTTGGTTGGGAGATGCAGAAGAAGATTTACTAGTCATTCAGCGCGAATATCCAGAACGAGGATTAGTTGAAGTTGCTATCTCAAGAAAAGATGGAGAATCGGTGACGGGTTATGGCGTAGTTGCTTTGATGTCTGGCATCATCATAGATGTTATTGGTTTTAAAGCTATAGAAGTAGGCGTCACAAAAGTGAAAGCAGTCAGAATAGATAGTGAGCAAATTCCAATCAATCCTGAAAATCGCATCGCGAATGTAACTGCAACTAGCACGAAAAAGTGGTCAGAGAGTGGATTGAAAATCTTCCCGAATCCAGTAAGTGATTTTCTTCAACTGAAAAATACAAGTAGTAAAACCATTGAGCGTGTAGAGGTGATAAGTCTACAGGGTAAATTAATGAAGCAATTCATTCGACCAGAAAATCAGATTTTGGTCTCGGATTTGCCAAATGGTTTATACTTGCTCAAAATACAATTGGGAGACGACATTTATCATCAACAAATTATAAAACAGTAATTTTTCAGACGCGAGCGGTCAAATCGTCCATTTCATAGACGACCTGACCGCTCAAAAACAAGATATTATTTTCCTATACATACATTAGTTAGTTCCATGAACAAACCTATCAATGATAGATTTGTATTTTTCAGAGCATTGCCATAGAGGCGATGCTTTTTTGCTTTAACACTTCTGTTTTGGTAACCTAATTATAACTCCTTTCTCAACCAAATTCGGTATTCCTCAATTGTCTCATGTTCCTCAATTTTGAAAATATTAAAGCCATTATTGATTCCGAAGGTCAGCATTGCTTTCAAGTAATTTCTCGTCTTAAAAGTGATGCTTGGGTAGCCTTTTGCTCTCGCCCAATCTTCTTGTACATCTGCCAATCGTTGTGCCACTCCTTTTCTTCTATGACTAGGCAAAACTGCACCCATCCAAGAATAGAAACTTCCTTCTTCCCGCTCGTAACCGACCTTGAAACCAATGGGCAAATCATCTTCGTAAGCCATTAAAATAAGATGCGATACGTTCTTTAGTTTTTCTTCATAAATTTCTGTTTCATAAGGATTTGAAAATTCAGGAATTCGTCTGGAAAGCTGAACAACCGTGGCGATATCTGCTTGTTTGATGTGCATGATTTTATTTTTTGAGTGGCATTTTGAGGAAATCTCAAGGAAGGGTTAGTACATCCATATTGGACGACAAATAATAGTTCAATGGAAAAAAAATAAACAAGTTTCTATCCACAAAAAAATGGGTAATGAAAGAAAATCTTGAATTACGAGTACGAGAAATTAGAAAGTCAGATTGTAAGAAGATAAGTGAATCCTTTCAGAAACAAGGATGGAACAAGCCAATTTTACAATATGAAAGGTATTTAGAGTTCCAAGAAAAAAGAGAAAGAGATGTTATAATTGCAGAGTTAAACCGAGAATTTGCTGGCTATCTTACCATAAAATGGACCTCTGATTATGAACTATATCGAAAACGGAAGATTCCTGAAATCGTCGACTTCAATGTGTTGAAAAAATATCAGAGACTTGGAATTGGATCGATCTTAATGGATGAAGCAGAAAAAAGGATAAAAAAGATTTCAGCGTATGCTGGTATTGGATTTGGAGTCTATAAAGATTATGGTGCTGCACAAATTCTCTATATAAACAGAGGGTATATACCAGATGGAAATGGCTTGGTGAAAAACTCAATACCACTGAGGTATGGAGAAACAGTAACCGATTATGATCGTTCTCATTCTTTTTCTCCTATTATAATTTCTTAGTCAAATAGAACACAATACTGTCATCAACGGTTACTGT
>JBCDFY010000338.1:0-6518 GCA_039176995.1 Bacteroidota bacterium | reverse complement strand
TTTTTTGGACGCTGTCTTAAGTTTTTAAAAAAAGATATACAGGGTGCATAGAAATACTCTCCACCCCTAAAACTTACAACTTCTGTGAAGTCAAATGATATTTTACCATATTCTTCCCATTTTGTATTCCATTGCTGGACATTTAATTTTCCACTTCCCATACTAGTATTATCTTTCTGCCCGATTACAGGATCCATCCCTGGTTTGATTCTTTTATCCCCAGGGCTAAATCCGTCATCATTAGACCAATCTTTTTGTATTTGTAGAAACTGATCTAAATCTCTTTGAAAAGACATAAACAATATACCAACTGTACCATCATGTCCGTCATATGGAATACTTCTTCGAACAATACGTGCTCTTCGTGGAGGTTTACTTTGCTGTTGGTTATATTGTATATTTAAATCTTTGTTTCTGGGATTAACCTTTCTGACATGTGCATGAAGCGGACACTTCAATCCCATTGGATCGTTTTCATAGGAAAGTTGGTTTTTACCGATCAAGTAAAAATCATCAAATTGATCTTGAATGGTTTGTTGTCTGTCTTCGGCTAAATTTTTGTAAGTTGCGAATTCACTTAGAGGTACTCCATTTTTAAAGCGTCCCATGATTTGGGCCTCTGCATATTCTTTGCTAATTCCTAATTTCTTGGATAACTCCATGACCATACAGTTGAATTTGATGACGTCTTGTTCTAGTTTCCTGAACACCAAATAACTACCTCCTCTTCCATCTATCACTTGTTTCCATCTATCTTTCAAAATCACATTTCGCCTAGATTTTCGCTTATCAAAAAAACGTGGCTGACTTAGTCCGTCTCTATATCCAAATGGTTCTATTGACATTTTTTTTGAATTGTTCAGGATATAAATACGCTCTCCATTTTCTTCAAAACATTTTGATTGTTCGATCAAGTGATTGAACAATTTCTTTATTTCTTTAGTCACTTCATTTAACTGATCCTTACTATTTGTGGCAAGTAGTAACATCATATCAATGTTTGAATTGAATTCAGTTTGCCAATATTCTTTAGAGACATCATTAAGCCTTGAACTAGAATTCCATTTCATCCTATTTTTGAAGGTTGAACTATTAGGTAAATCTAATCCTAGTTTAAGATATCCATCGTATGATAAGTAGGCACCAATGATTATATCTTTTTGATCAGCATTCGCTGATTTAAACTTATCTATTCTCCTATTCTGTTCAGCAGCAGAAGTAATACATTCAGCTAAGCAAGCCAATTTTTCAAAAGGCTCTGAACCTTCCTTGAATTCAAGAAAAATACATCTTACTAAATCTTTTGCATGAGGCTTTAATATCATAGCCTGTATATCTTCTAAAGCATCACTATCAGTGTATAAATCTAGCTTCTTCATGTTTGGGTAGCGTCTTAAAAAACTAATACTAGCTAAAGGTTTTCATTGTACTCTATCACTCAGAAGTTTCAAGATTTCCGAGGTTGATAAAACTTCGGAAACCTGACTACAACAATTTATTGATAGCCTACTACTTTTTGAGCAAAAAGGGAATAAAACATAAAGTCTCGAACACAACTAACGCTCTGTGACAGCGTATTTTTAGTTTATACCACACTATTTTTGGCGGTAATTACTCATCATTCCTGCTGAAAGCCTTTAAGCACAAAGATTTGTTCGGTCAAAACCTTAATTTGATTATGTTCAGATACTTACGAATCATTATTGCACATCCTCATCAGGTAAGGAATCATAAGGTACTCCACCAATTGTATCTCTTATCTTAGGACATGAAAATGCAACGTAGTCATCAATTTTGTCATGTATTACATTTGCCCCATTGCTGGTTGGCGATTCCACCATTATTAATATGGCACAGTCAGTTCCATTAATCCTACCATTTACCACTCTGAACCCAACTGCACCACTATGCCTGGTTTTGAGTTCATCCAAATCTTTTAAATGGAAATAGCAAGTACTACTTGGTCCCATTCCTTGTCCATAGAAGATACCTTGATTATCTCCATTCTCTTCAAATTTTTCTATCTTTTTATATGCCATAACACAAAAATTATTAAATGATATAAATGGATTGTTCCTCAAAATAAATTCTATTATGGAATATAGGCAATGGTAATTGTGCCAAGTATTAATCTTGTTGTACAAGTGCTCTTTTCCACTGTACAAACAACATTTAATCATAATTTGTCTAAGCCTGAACCAAGGTCGTCTCTATATAATCTGGACACGGGAATTTTCTTACCATTCTTTAAGATCAAATAGCCTCCATCTGATCTAACATAGGTCATCACGAAGTTTAGATTTACAATATGTGATTTATGAACTCTAACAAACTCAGGATACAAATCAAATTGATCTTCATAATCACCAAGACTCGTGGATGATAGAAATTCTTCTCTAGAATTTTCCAAGAAAATTTTGGTGTAGTTTCTTTCTCCTTTAAATCGAATAATATTTTCCACCAATCTGAAATGCTTTCCTTCAGAAGTAGAAATCGCGAATTTTTTAGGAAGGCTTTTTTGAACTAAAGCATTAAAAGCGTTTAGCAATACTTGATATTGCCCTTCTGTATTTTTATGACTTATGTGTTCCCTTGCTTTATCCAAAGCAACCTCGAGTTGTTCTTTGTCAATAGGTTTAAGTAAATAATATAGCGCTCCAAATTGTATTGCGGTGAGAGCATATTTCTCAAATCCTGTAGTAAATATAACTTGATATTTATAGCCGGTAGTTTCCCTTAATACTTTGAACCCATTTCCTTCTGGCATTTCTACATCTAAGAATACTAAATCAGGTTTATGTTTCTTGATTAGCCTTATGCCTGTATCAGCAGTCGTAGCATCTTCCAATATATTGATCCATCCAAAGTCATCTTTAAGGAGTTTTCTCAGGCTTTCCCTACAATGTTTTTCATCATCAATAAGTAGCGCATTCATTTGTTTGTAGGTTCGTGTGCGTAATGTTTTCTGCGCTAAGATAGAAAAATGATGAAATAAAATCAATTCTATAAAAAATCTATTGCACAAAAGCTATCCAGTGACAGTAAGCCACTGGATAACCCCCACTTCCTACATACTCCTCCGATACTGCCCCCCAACCTCATATAAGGCATTCGTAATCTGCCCCAGCGAACAAACCTTTACTGCTTCCATCAAGGCATCAAAAATGTTGTCGTTTTGAGTAGCGACTTGCTGCAAGTCCTTCAAAGCAGTAGTAGAACGCTCGGAATGACTTTGATGCAATTGCTCTAAATTGGTGATTTGACGCAGTTTCTCTTCTTCCGTAGCTCGAATCACTTCTTCTGGAACAATGGTCGGCGAACCATCTTTGGACAAGAAGGTATTCACGCCAATGATTTTGTAGTCGCCCGAATGCTTCAAATGCTCATAATGCATACTTTCCTCTTGGATTTTGCCGCGTTGGTACATGGTTTCCATAGCGCCAAGGACACCACCACGCTCGGTAATGCGATCAAATTCGGTGAGAACAGCTTCTTCTACTAAATCGGTCAATTCTTCGATGATGAACGCGCCTTGTAGTGGATTTTCATTTTTCGCTAAGCCCAATTCATGGTTGATAATCATTTGAATCGCAACCGCCCGACGGACACTTTCTTCCGTTGGCGTGGTGATTGCTTCGTCGTAAGCATTGGTGTGCAAGGAATTGCAATTGTCGTAAATCGCGTACAAGGCTTGCAGTGTAGTACGAATATCGTTAAAGTCAATTTCTTGAGCGTGCAGCGAACGACCTGAAGTTTGGATATGATATTTCAGTTTTTGAGAGCGTTCGTTGGCGTTGTATTTATATTTCATCGCCTTCGCCCAAATACGTCTTGCTACGCGACCAATAACGGCGTATTCTGGATCAACCCCATTGGAGAAAAAGAAGGATAAATTCGGTGCAAAATCATCAATGTTCATGCCGCGCGAAAGATAGTATTCCACAAAAGTGAAACCATTCGCCAAAGTGAATGCCAATTGCGTAATTGGATTCGCGCCAGCTTCGGCAATATGGTAGCCAGAAATGGAAACCGAGTAGAAATTTTTGACTTTTTGATGGGTGAAATATTCTTGTACGTCACCCATCAATTTCAAGGAGAAGTCAGTAGAAAAAATACAAGTATTTTGTGCTTGATCTTCTTTTAGAATATCTGCTTGGACTGTACCACGAACGGAGTTTAAGGCTTTGGCTTTTAATTGATTGTAAATATCTCCTTCTAGCACTTGATCACCAGTCAAACCTAATAACATCAAGCCTAATCCATCGTTTCCTTCTGGAATTTCACCATGATAAGTTGGGCGCGTAATTCCTTTGTCATCGTAGTGCTTTTTGAAAGCAGCTTCCACTTGATCTTCCAGTCCATTTTCTTTGATGTACAGCTCACATTGCTGGTCAATGGCGGTATTCATGAAGAACGCACAAACCGTTGCTGCTGGACCATTGATGGTCATAGAAACCGAAGTCTTGGGATTGCATAAATCAAAGCCTGAATAGAGCTTTTTGGCATCATTTAATGAGCTAACGTTAACGCCCGAATTTCCAACTTTTCCATAAATGTCAGGACGATGGTCGGGGTCTTCGCCATAGAGCGTTACAGAATCAAAAGCGGTAGATAAACGGTTCGCTGGCATTCCTAAAGATAAATAATGAAAGCGCCGATTCGTGCGTTCTGGCGCACCTTCGCCCGCAAACATTCGCGTTGGATCTTCCCCTTTACGCTTGAATGGAAAAACACCTGCTGTGAATGGAAAGCTACCTGGTACATTTTCCTGACGACTCCATCTCAAGATTTCGCCCCAATCTTTAAATTTCGGTAAAACGACTCTTGGAATACGTGAGTGTGAAAGTGAAGTGGTGTAAGTTGGTACTCGAATTTCGCGCTTGCGAACATGATAAATGAATTCATCTGCTGCATATGCTTTTTTTAGCTCTTCCCACCCTTCTAATAAATCCTTATTCTCTCTTGTCAAGTCTTGTTGCAAATCATCACATTTTAATTGTAAAGTATTGATGATTTCTTCTCCTTCCAGCAACTGCTTACTCTCTTCTAAGGCAAATAATTTTCTAGCAATTTCAGATTGTTTTTCTACTTCCTGATCGTATCGACGATTGTTTTCAGAGATTTCAGACAAATAGCGCACGCGTTTTGGAGGGATAATGTAAATCTTTTCGCTTTCGCCTGATTTAGGTTGAGCAAGTTGTGCAAAATCCTCATTTTTAGTTTTTTCTGCTAGCTTTTGCATTAAGTTGTAGAACAATTGATTCGTACCTATATCATTAAATTGCGAAGCAATTGTCCCAAAAATGGGCATCTCCTCGGGCGATTGATTCCATAAATTGTGATTGCGCTGATATTGCTTTTTGACATCGCGCAGAGCATCTAATGCTCCTCTTTTATCAAATTTATTGATAGCAACGATGTCCGCAAAATCGAGCATATCAATTTTTTCCAACTGTGTCGCTGCACCATACTCAGGCGTCATCACATAAAGTGATAAATCCGAATGATCGACGATTTGTGTATCGGATTGACCGATGCCCGAGGTCTCTAAAATAATCAAATCGTAGCCCGCCGCTTTTAGGATATTGACCGCGCCACCGATGTGTTTAGAAACGGATAAATTAGATTGACGCGTTGCCAAAGAGCGCATATAAACACGTTCGTGATTGACGGCATTCATACGAATGCGATCACCTAAAAGTGCGCCGCCTGTTTTTCTTTTAGAAGGGTCAACGGAGATAATCGCAATGCTTTTATCCTTGAAATTGAGCAAATATCGACGTATGATTTCATCTACTAGACTCGATTTTCCTGCGCCGCCTGTGCCTGTAATTCCCAATACTGGGATGTTAATTTGTTGATTTGTTGATTTGTTGATTTGACTCAACACGCTATCATTATCTTTTGGGAAATTCTCAATAGCGGTAATAAGGCGCGCAATGGATTTTTTATCGCCTTCTTTCAAGTGTTTCAATTCACCATTCAAACTCATCCCAATTGGAAAATCGCATTGCTGCAGCACATCATTAATCATGCCTTGCAAGCCCATTTCTCTGCCGTCATCTGGAGAGTAAATACGCGTGATACCATAGTCATGCAGCATTTCGATTTCAGTGGGTAAAATCGTTCCGCCGCCGCCGCCAAAGATTTTAATATGATTAGCGTTTTGCTCTTTCAACAAATCGTACATGTACTTAAAGTACTCATTGTGTCCTCCTTGATAAGAAGTAATCGCAATGCCTTGCGCATCTTCTTGAATTGCCGTATTCACAATTTCTTCGACCGAACGATTATGTCCCAAGTGGATAATTTCTGCTCCTGTGGATTGTAAAATGCGGCGCATAATATTTATAGCGGCATCGTGTCCATCAAAAAGAGAACCTGCGGTAACAAGTCGAACTTTATGCTTTAATTGGTAAGGCTTGACGATTTCCATACGATTTGTGTGTTTTATCTAGTAGGTAAACAAAAAAGTGGCGCAAAGTTATGAAAAAAGTGAGTTGGAAGTCGTAGAAAAG
>JBCDFY010000337.1:0-6523 GCA_039176995.1 Bacteroidota bacterium | reverse complement strand
TACCAAATTCTTAGCAATAAGATAGGTCAAAGGGCTAGTTTTGTAGCAAACGACTTGTGGAACACCAAAAAGTGCGGTTTCTAAAGTGGCGGTACCAGAAGTGACTAATGCTGCTTTGGAATATTGTAGTAAATCATAGGTTTGATGCTGAACCATGCTACAATTTACATTATGCTTAGCTAGAGTTTCCTTATAAACTTTTAAAGGTGTAGCAGAAGCCGCCGCAATCACAAACTGATAATCAGAAAAATGAGGCGTTACGCCTAACATGACACTCAGCAAGCGATCAATTTCTTGTCTTCGGCTGCCAGGTAGTAAGGCAATGATTGGCTTTCCAGATAGATTATTTTGACTCAAAAAATCAGTCTTTTTAGGATGCGTTTCGATGACATCAATCAACGGATGTCCATAAAATTCTACTTTATAATCGTGTTTGGCATAAAAGGCTTTTTCAAAAGGCAAAATGACAAACATTCGATCTACATTCTGCCTGATTTGATGAATGCGACTTTTATGCCACGCCCAAATTTGCGGAGAAATATAGTAGAAAACTTTCAAGCCTTGCTTCTTCGCCCAATCTGCAATGCGTAAATTAAAACCTGGATAATCCACTAAGATTAAAACATCGGGTTGGTAGGCTTCAATGTCTGCTTTACATTTTTTGATATTCCCCAAGATCGTTCGCAAGTTCTTCGCCACTTCCACAAACCCCATAAACGCCAACTCTCGATAGTGCTTCACTAAAGTGCCACCAACGGCTTCCATTAAGTCGCCGCCCCAAAAGCGAAAATTGGCTTGTTCGTCCTCTGCTTGTAAGCTGCGCATCAAATTGGAGGCGTGTAAATCGCCCGAGGCTTCGCCTGCTATGATGTAGTATTTCATACTTGTTGGATATGAGATTTTTAGATTTGAGATATGAGACTTTGAGATATAAGATTCATCAACTTTGCGGTCTCATATCTCACTATCCCAAATCTCATATCCCATTAAACTTCACCTCCCCATCCACGATCGTCATCAACACCTTCGTATCCAAAATTTCTTCATCTCCACAAGTCAATAAATCCTTAGAAAGCACCACAATATCTGCCACCTTTCCTACTTCTAAAGAACCTTTGATATCTTCTTCAAAAGCGGCATAAGCAGGCGCAAGTGTGTAAGAATGAACTGCTTCAGCGCGCGTCATACTTTGCTCTGCGAAGAAAGTCATATTGGGATTGCTGCGCTGGCGAGTAACGGAAGCATAGAAACTTTCGATTGGGCTAATATCTTCTACAGGTGCGTCCGTTCCATTGGTGACCACCGCACCTGCATCAATCAAAGAGCGCCAAGGATAGGCTCCATAGCGTGCACGCTCTTCGCCCAGTCTTTTCACCACAAAGGGCGCATCCGAAGTACAATGCACGCCTTGCATG
Source organism: Bacteroidota bacterium (assembly GCA_039176995.1). Lineage (GTDB taxonomy): Bacteria > Bacteroidota > Bacteroidia > Chitinophagales > Saprospiraceae > JAAUTG01. The sequence goes on along the minus strand of JBCDFY010000337.1, from coordinate 5,108 downwards.
GACGCAATGACGCCCAATTCTTTAAAGCGAGGAATATCAGCAGTATCTAAATGTTGCGCGTGTTCAATTCTCCAACGTAGATTCTGCTTTTCTGGATTTTCTTCAAAGGCTTGTTCGTACAAGTTTAAAACCATGCGATTGCCGCGATCACCAATCGCATGAGTACACAATTGAAGATCATTTTGAATGGTCAAATTGGCCACTTCCTTAATTTTAGTAATAGGCGTGGTATTTTGTCCAACTGCGCCAGGTTTGTCTTCGTAAGGACGCAGCAACCAAGCTCCAAATGCACCCAATGCTCCATCCATATATGCCTTTACTGCTCTGACTGTGAAGAAGTTATCACCTGCACCAATCAGCGGGAAGTTACCTACTTTTTCTGCAAAATCATTTTGCGAACTTCCAATCATTGCCCAAAGTCGAACGCCCAATTCTCCTTTTTCTGCCATTTCTTCATAGCGATCAATTTCATCAAAATTAGAACCTGCATCTTGAAAAGAAGTGATGCCATTGCTCAAGCTATTTTCTACAGCTAGATCAATGCCCTTATACCAATTGGCGAGTTTATCTTCTTCTGAAAGCGTTGCCAAATATTCATTATAGCTATCCATAATCAAGCTCATTGCCGTTTCCTCAAAAACTCCAATCGCCTCACCACGACTATCTCTCACAATTTCCCCACCTGCTGGATTGGGCGTTTCTGCATTGATACCTGCAAGTTCCATTGCTTTGGCATTGGCGAATAAGGAATGTCCACTAGCATGGCGCAAAACGACTGGATTATCAGGGGAAATGGCACTCAAATCATCGTGGTACGGATAGCCTAGCACTTGCCGATCAATCACTTCATTCCATTTTTCCTGATGCCAACCTCTACCCGTAATCCATTCACCCGCTTCCGTTGTTTTAGTGCGCTCTTCAACTGCATTAACTATTTCATTCCAATTTTTGGATTTCAAGAAATTCAAATTCATTAAGCTGCTCCCCAGTCCAGAAAAATGCGCATGACCTTCTATGAAGCCTGGCATGGTGAATTGCCCTGCTAAGTCAATCATTTCGGTAGTTTCATCGATATATTCTTCCATCTCTTCGCTTGTTCCCAAAGCTAAAATCTTTCCATCTTTGACCGCGATTGCCTCTACGCGCTCTTGCTCTTCGGAAACTGTGTAGATATTTCCATTAGTTAAGATCAAATCAGCGAGTTCTGAGTTGTCCGTTTCCTGGCAAGCAGTAAAAAGTATCGTGAATAAAAAGAGATAAAAAATGTGAGTGTATTGCTTCATTGTAACTTATTTTAAAATCGTCGCTCAAACATTCTTATTTAAGCTATTGCTCGGATAAGAATATTCAAGCTGCGTAAAAAAAAAGGGAAATTTTTGACTTTACAAATATCAAAATTTAGAATACAATCTAAACAATACCAGCATCTATATTATTTATGTTTGCGTCACAAAAATTTGAAGGAATAACTATGGCTATTTTTCACATAGTTCAGATGGCTAATTTCAAATAGAACACTCGATAAGTCACCGACTCCATTTATACTACATCTGATTTTGAGTTGTTAAAAAACTATTGCGATCTATCTGAAAATACTACTGTGACTATGTGGTAAATGGCTAGAATAATTTTATAATACATCAATGGCAGATAATCAATTTTATACCCTCCCAGTAAAAAATATCACAAGAGAAACGCCGCAAGCAGTCACCGTTACTTTTGGTGTACCTGCGGAGCATAAAAAGATGTTTGACTACACATCAGGTCAATATTTGACACTCAAATTCAAACTAAAAGGTTTGGACGTGAGAAGAGCTTACTCCATGTCGAGTAGTCCGATTGAAGAGGAATTGGCAGTGACCGTAAAGCAAGTAGATGGTGGTTTGGTTTCTACGCACATTAATCAAAACTTGAAGGCAGGCGACCAAGTCGAAGTAATGCCACCAGAAGGTAGATTTGTCGTAAAATCCGATCCAGCAGCTAGTAAAACTTACTATTTAATTGGTGCAGGAAGTGGGATTACTCCTTTCTTGTCTATCATTAAAACGGTCTTGGAAAAAGAGCCAAAAAGTAGCATTTTCCTACTCTATGGAAATCGCAACGAAGACACTATCATTTTTGAAGAGAAATTGAAGCGGCTAGAGCAAAAGTACAGCGGTCAGTTGACAGTGGAGCACATTTTGAGTCAACCCAAAAAGGAGAAAGGAAAAGGATTATCAGGTCTATTTTCTAAAGGAAAAATAACTTGGGAAGGTAAGGTTGGACGTATCGACGCAAAAGTAATACAAGACTTTTTAGCTAAAAATCCGAAGCGCAGTCAAGAAGCGGAGTACTATCTCTGTGGACCAGGTGGAATGCTGGAAATTGCGCAGAAAACGCTGGAAGGACAAGGCATTGCGAAAGATCATATTCATGTAGAATATTTCACTACGGCGGACAGTAATGTGGAGACGAAGTCAGCGGGTGTAGCAGGTGCAAAAGTGAAAGCCCACTTGAACGGTGAGATGGTGGAAGTCCAAGTACCAGAAGGAAAAACGATTTTGGATGCTTTAATTAAAGAAGGTTATGATCCTCCATATTCTTGTACCTCGGGTGCGTGTTCGACTTGTTTGGCAAAGACGATTAACGGTACAGTGAAAATGGATGTTTACTATGCTATTGATGATGAGGAAGTGGCAGAAGGTTTTATTTTAGCATGTCAAGCGCATCCTACGACTTCTGAAGTAGAAGTGACCTTTGAGGTTTGATATAATAATGGTGATTTGTCGATTTCGGATTACTTCTTTTATTAGCAAAGCATCTTTTAAAATATTGCTAAATGAAAATTATCAACCATGAGATGGATCGAACTTTCCTTGATTTAATTAATGAATATGGAGTAGAAGAAGTAAAAATGAAACTGAAAGCGCAGCAAGATTCTCATCTTTATATTTTAGGCATCACCCTTGATTGCGGCTTTAATTCTGAGGCGAGCTTTTATCGGATTTTTAAGAAGGTGACAGGGGTGTCGTCTCGGGAGTTTGTGAAGGAGAATGCTGTTTCTGTTGAGTTTTAGTGTTCGATAGTCTTGGTCACAGACCAAGATTTTGTATGCTTTATAATACTGTTGAGCGTATGGAATCTCGGATACAATCCGAGACTATCAGGTCTATTACAGCTAAGTATTAGTTCCTATTTTTTTGAATAGTCTTTCTTTCAAGCCTTTCAAAACGCGAATAATCTCAATCAGTTCATCAAAATCATCCGCAGAATAGGCTTTGCTGATCGCATATTCCTTTCCTTCCAGCGCCATAAAAAACCAGTTTCGACCAACTACATAACAGCCATACATTCTATTATCGGTCTCATTCAAACTTTGCCCAGCAAGCATAGCTGCTAAATTTTGTCCAGCAGGATCGCCAGTAGAATCTATCTCTTTTTTATATTCATGGAAGCTAAAATATGGAACTTCTGGCTCTTGGAAACCACTTGCTAGAATTCCATCAGGTTTGCCCACCAATTCATAATTTTCAACGGTTGCATGAATTGGTCGTTGTGCAAAAAGGTTGAGTTTGTAAGGAATTTTGAAAGGTATCAAATTCAAAATTGGACCAATAAACCCTAGAGAAAGTTCTTGCTCGTTCCAGTTATCAATATTTTCTAGTAATCGCGCTTGGTACAGTTGAGCCACTGTTCGTTCTTCCTCATTCAACTCAGGCAGATCAGACAACCATTCCTCCAAACTTTGCAGCTTAGATACTTTCCGCAAACCAAAGATTTTATACATCTTCTGCTGCGTCATTTCATTCAAATATAATCTCTGAAGCTCTTGTTGCATTCGACGCTGTTTTCCTACAAATATACATATAAATCGACGCTAAGTCGGGAAAATTGGTGTTCGGGTTAAAGCAACAACTATGTTTTACAGAGTCTATAGAAGCTCATATACAATCTAAGACTATAAAGCTTTTTCCTTTATGATTTTTGAAAATACTTCACGAAATTTAATTGTCTGATTAACAAGCCATTGAATTGCCTCGTTCCAGCTATCTTTATTATTCAGCTCAAAATGTTTTGTGAGTGTAATAACTTTATCTCTATTCTCAGGATTTGGATTCCATAATAATTTGTTCTCTATCTTCAACTCTATTTCTTTCCTCCTTTTTGCAAAATATGGAAGCCATTCATCAGCTTTTTTACTTTTGATGTACACTCTCACTCCTATTTCGTTTTTATCTGTATTAAAAGTGTTAGATAAATGTACATCAGATTTTCCTAATGCAATGTCAAACCAATATTGAGGTCTTGGGGTTTGTAGTGATCTTATTCTACCAGGTTCCGCTATTTTATATAAGAAAATAGTCCAAAACTCTAACTGTGTTTTTCGAGCTTCAGTTAATTCTCCTTGTTCTTTTCTTCTTGTAGCTTGCTTAACAATATTATTAGGAGAACTGATTACATTGAATTGTACTGCAGGTTGAGAATTATCAATTTGCCAAAGTTCAACTTTGATTCCATAAAATCCTATTTCTTCTGAAGTATGATCGTTTAACCAATCAAGGGCTTTTTTATGCTCTTCTGTAAATTTTGAAGCCATCCAAATTACAATTGCTGCATCAAGAACAGAAGCATAAGTTAGGCATTTTCCTAGGTGATCATGATTGGTCTTCTCAAGTTGATTTTCTATTATTACATAGTTTCCATTACCTGCATCTTTTGCTAGAATATCAGCTGAATATGGTCCTACAGAAACCTCTACATCTTCAAACTCTAATTCTAAGCCAATTGCTTGACCAACTATCTCCAAATTATTTGCTACCCAAGGGGTAAAATCGTAAGCTTCATTCTTCCATATTTTCCTTAATGGAACTGTTTTTATCTCGCCTAGCATTAACTATTCTTATTTTATTACTTTATATTTGGATTTGGTAAAAAATCTTTCTCCTGCCCTCTGGGGTTGTGTAAAAAGTCGATTTCCTGTTAATATTATTGTTATTTAATATTTGTTTTTTTAAAACAATGATTTTTACTCATGAACAAAGAATAATCATAATGTATAAATTATTGATTTTCAGTAAATAGTTTCATTGGCTTTTTCTATTTAGGGAATATTTGAAATTTCAACAGAT
>JBCDFY010000336.1:0-6534 GCA_039176995.1 Bacteroidota bacterium | reverse complement strand
CTCAAAGACCAAAAGATTTTCGTAAAATTCGTTCTTTTTCATGAGATTATAACTTGTTGAATGTCGGACCTTGTCCATCGCCAATGGACAAGGTGCTTTTTTGAGCCGAAAGAAATGAGTAACAGGTTATCATTAATTAGGTGATTGCTAGTGTCTTTATATATTACCACAAACCGATTATGGTATGATGATGGGAGTGGGGTTCACTCCCATTTTTTTAGAAAAATTCGCCTTTCCAAGGATGCTTGGAAACTTTAAAATATAAGATAAAACATTATAGTTTAGTCGAACTTAACTGTTGCAAAAGAAAAACAAAAACCGATTTAAACTTACATAAGATTTTTCATGAGTTCACAAACTAGCACTGGGGTAATTTGAGCTGTACAGAGGTACAGCTTTTTTTTTTGCCCGTAATTGAAATTTATGGTCAAAGTGCTAGATAGTAAAATGGTTCTCAACACCTTAACCATGAAACCATGAAACCATGAAACCATGAAACCATGAAACCATGAAATCAGATACTCGCCGTCAGCAACAAATCCAAATCCGTACATTTAATATTGAAGCGTCGCCCAAGATACTCATTGGTCAATCTGCCTTTATAGATATAAACGCCGTGACGCAGACCATGATCTTTGGTGAGCAATTGTTGGATGCTACCTGTGGAAGCAGCTTTTAGTAAGATCGGTGTTATAATGTTACTTACTGCAATAGAAGCCGTTCTCGCTACTTTGGAAGCAATATTTGGAACACAATAGTGCGTAACGCCATGTTTGACGAAGGTTGGATGGTCGTGGCGGGTCACTTTTGAGGTCTCAAAACAACCACCTTGATCTATACTCACATCTACAATAACTGCTCCATTTTTCATTTGCGAAACCATGTGTTCTGTCACCACAATTGGCGTTCTGCCCGATTGAGAGTGCATCGCGCCAATGGCGACATCTGCATTGCGCAGTTCGCGTTTTAGATAAACTGGATTGATGGTAGAAGTGTAAAGTTGTTGCCCAATGAGGGTTTGGATGCGCTTCAGTTTCGAGACATTATCATCAAAAATACGAACTTCTGCACCTAAGCCCAAGGCAGTTCGAGTGGCGTATTCTGCAACGATTCCCGCTCCTAAGATCACTACTTTCGCGGGCGGAACTCCTGAGATTCCTCCAAGCAAGACGCCTGTCCCACCATTGGTTGCACTCAATAATTCCGAAGCTGTCAAAATAGAGGAAAGCCCTGCTAACTCACTCATTATTCGCACGATGGGGAAGCTATGGCTATCATCTTTTAGGTATTCCATTGCGATGGCAATGACGCGCTTAGCTTGCAGTTTTTTGATGTAATTTTCGCTGATGATGGGTAATTGCAGGGGAGAAATTAGAATTTGATCGGAGTGCATCAAATCAATTTCCTTCAAAGTTGGTGGCGCAACCTTTAAAATCACATCTGCTTTGAAAACTTCTTCTGGACTGTAAGCAATATCTGCACCCGCTTCCGAATAATCGTGATCGGAAAAGCTAGATTTCTCACCTGCTTGCGTTTCTACCAGAACTCGATGTCCTCTGCCCACCAAAGTCAACACTGCAGAAGGAACCAACGCCGTCCTATTTTCTTGCATAGTGACTTCTTTGGGAATACCAATGCTCAAATGACTCGGACGTTCCTTCACTTGTAGCATTTCCGTCTGTGTTTGAAAAGAGGAAGCAGTAAGACTTTCAGGAATCGGTATTTTCTTCTTTGAATCTGCCATCGCACGCGTTCTGATAAGTTAGAATCAATCAGTTTGGTTTGAAAATCAGTGGGTTACATAACTGTTTACAAAAATACTATTTTCCGACTAGAATCCTCCAATGTTTCTAGGCTTATTCGCAGAACATCTTCAGGAAGCAGATTTTCAATGATTTGTGGCCATTCAATAAAACAATAATCTGCTTGATCTAAATATTCTTCAATGCCAATATGAATGGCTTCTTCTTCACTCTTTAGACGATACAGATCAATGTGAAAAATAGCATCTCCTTGAGCATTCGTGTACTCATTGACGATAGAAAAAGTAGGGCTAGTCACAGCTTCTTCTACACCGAGCTGTTGACAGATTTGCTGGATGAGCGTTGTTTTCCCTGCACCGATTTCTCCAATAAAGGTTAGGATATTTCGATTCTTTGCGTAGTTCAGCAGTTGTTGCGCAACTGGCTCTAGCTCTTCCACTTTTTGGATAATGAGTTCCATGTAATACTTGAGTTCAAGATTTTTAAAAATGCGTAAGATTGAATTGCACAAAAAAATAGAGCATTCAACACTAAAGTTAAATGCTCCGCAAAATATTTTTAGCCTGAAAAAAAATTTGTTCTTCGGGGGAATGGATCTAATTAAATTTAAAGCGATAACTAATTGTCCCACATTGCTTATCTACCGAACCTGATTTGAATTTCCAATTTTTAGCATTCGCCTCGGCTTTTCTTTTTATACTCGGATCGCTAGCTGCAGATCCTGAAGAGCCTTTCTGAGTATATTTAGCACTGACGACTTTTCCGTTTGAATCTACACAAACATAAATAACCACAGTTCCAACTTTTTGTGAAGAATCCGTCAAGCGTGGGCCGCTTCCACCTCGACCACCCAATCCTCCACCAACTTGTCCTCTTCCTGTGCTAATGCCTTCTAATCTTGAAGCATCAGGATCGCCATTCGGATCGCCTTGATTACCTTCTTTTCCAGTATTTCCTTTCCCACCACCATTACTAAAGAGGTCACCAATTCTACTTTTTGTAGCATTACGCTCTGCTTCCTTTCTTTGACGCTCTGCCTCTTCCGCTTCGCGTTGTCTACGCTCCGCTTCCTCTTGGGCTTTTTTACGCGCTTCTTCCTCGCGCTGTTTTTGCGCCGCCGCTGCTTGCTTTTTCTTTTCTGCTTCACGCTGTTGCTTGATACGGATCGCTTCAGGATCTTCGGTAGTCACTACTTTTTTCTCCGCTGGCGGCTCTGGCTTTGTTTCTCTTGGCGGCGTAGGTTCAGGTTTGGGTTGTTTCACCTCAGGTTCAGGCTTTGGTGCAGCAGGAGGTGCTTTAGCGGCAGGTGCATTTTCTTCTCCTTGTCCTACGTCAGGCATTCCTAGATTCACCAAAATTCCTTCCTGCTCTGGTTTAGGATCAGGATAAGTGAAAAATGGGAAAATAGCCAAGGCAAAAAGCAATAACAAAATTGCTCCAGTGGACATTTTTGCTTTCTTTTTGTTTTCTCCTTCTTTCTGATTTACTGCTAAATCCTCTTTCATAATTTTCTAGTTTTGAGTTGTTAGTTAATGGAGTTTCAACATATCATAGATGCAGATACGGTTTTCTTTGACGTATTTCATTTCCTATTCTGTCAAATATCCGTCGTCAGCACTGTATTAATATTCAAACGCAAAGCCATATCCATAATGGCAACCACGTCGCCGTTCGTGGCATCGGAGGAGTTGCCAATAGCTGCAGTTGGCGTTTTTCCACCTCTTGCTTTCTGGCGAAAATAACTTTCCAATTCTTCCAAGCCAATTCTTCGATCATTCAAAAAGTAGCGTCCGCCACCTCGAATCATAATCTGATCTATCTTAGAACTCGCCGTTGCTTTTGAACGCGAACTTCCTGGCAGTTTCATGTTCAAAGAATTGGGCGCGACCAGAGATGAAGTCAGCATAAAAAAAATCAGCAATAAGAATATAATGTCAGTCAAAGCGGAGGTGTTGAATTCTGCGTTGACCTTACTTTTATTATTGAGTGCCATGTTAGTTTTGAGTTTTGAGTTTTGAGGGAATCAGTAAAACTATGATTTGGGCTGTGTCGCAATAATGGCTTTCGCGCGTAATTCATTAGCTACTTTCATCACGTATAGCGTTTCATTGAACTTGTTATTTACTTCTGCTACTATCGTCACGTAAGGATTTTCTTGATTATCTACTTCTTTTAACTTAATCGCCAAAGCCTTTTTCAAAGCTCTTTTGGAAACATCTTTATTGTTTAACTGATATTTTCCATCTTCATCAATAGAAACCACAATATCCGTTGACGCCACAGTTTTAGAATCTGATTCGGGCAAGTCAAATGGATGAATTTGTACGAAAGTGGAAGTCAACATGAAGAAGATAAGCAGCAAAAAAATAATATCAGTCAAAGACGACATACTAAATTCCGCGCTCACTTTTGATTGTCTTTTTAAACCCATGATTGGTTGTTTATTCGTTGATCTGTTTATTCGTTAATCTGATTCAAATAAACAGATCAACAGCAGTTAAACGCTTGGCTCTTGCAATAAATCCATAAATTCTACGGTGCTTCGCTCCATTCTGTAAACTACTTTCTGGACATTAGCTACTAATACATTGTAGCCAACAAAAGCGATGATACCAATGAATAGACCGAAAGCAGTGGTCAAAAGGGCTTGATAAATACCACCTGCGAGTACACTAGGCGTGACATTCTCTTGCGTTGCCATTTCAAAGAAGGCGGCAATCATACCCGTCACCGTTCCGAAGAAGCCAATCATCGGCGCAGCACCTGCAATACTTGCTAGGGTAGAGAGGCTTCTCTCCAATTTGAAAATCTCTAAGTTACCGACATTTTCGATAGCTGCATCAATGTCTTTCAATGGTTTGCCGATGCGCATAATCCCTTTTTCTACCATTCTGGCGATTGGTGAATCTGTATTTTGGCAAAGCGCTTTGGCAGCAGGAATATTCCCCGAAGTCACGTTAGCACGAATATTATTCATGAAGCCTTGATCGATTCTAGCAGCTTGTTTGATAGTCAAGTAACGCTCAAAAAAGATGTATAAAGCGATTGCTAGTAAAACAATCAAAATTGCAATGATGGCAATACCCAAAGGTCCAGAGCTTAAAATGACCTCGAAGAAACTTTGCGATTCTACACCTCCTTCTTCGGCTGGAGTTTCTAATTCGGCTGTTTGGAAGAGTAACAATAAATCTAAGTTCATTTGAATGTTAGTTTTTCTTTGAAATCGAATTTTGATTCGATTAAGATTGGATGCGTTAGTGTAAGTAGACTGCTAGATCAAAAGATATGAGACATGAGACGCAAAGTACTTGTGTTCAATCTCTTATGGCAATCAAAATATCTGATTTTTTAGGACATATTACTTATTTGTCTAGCCTTGTTGATAATCAGCATCTTATCCATTAAAGTCAATTAACGTATTAATCGCCTAAAAGTAATGCTTTTGCGAAAAAAAATTAACACTTTGTTGGAATGTTTATGTTTCGGTGGGTTTTACAGTCTAATGCGAGCAAGCAGAAAGGGATCGTTTATGACCAATTTGGAAGCACCTCTTCTAAGAAATGTAGCAAAGCAAGGATTTACTATGAAAATTTTAAACACCAGTTTAAAATTTTTATAGTAAAACATATAGTTATGTTGAATAAGACTTCATTTGATCGTCAAAGACCAATGTTTCAAAACTGCTAAAACTCGAATGGCAATGACGCAAACGATGGAGAATAGAGCAGCAAATAAGTCGTTTGCTATCGCTTGGCTCAAAAGCAGATAGATCGTTCCGCCAAATAAACAAGCAGTAGCATAAATTTCCTTCCTAAAGATGAGCGGTACTTCGTTTGCCAAAACATCTCGAATGACTCCGCCAAAAACAGCAGAAACTGTTCCCATCATTACGGCAATGATGGGAGAAAGTCCTAGAGATAGGGTTTTTTGCAATCCTAAAATAGTGAATAATCCAATTCCAATCGTATCAAACAGAAATATGGTCTTATGTAGCCGAGAGATGAATCTTTTGAACAGCAAACTAGTAATAACTCCTGCAATGATGACCAATAAATAATTCAAGTCTAGCATCCAGCCAACAGGCGTGCTACCAATCAAAACGTCTCTCAAAGTACCTCCTCCTACAGCAGTGACTAAACCTAAAACGAGCGCTCCGAAAACATCAAACTTTCGGTCTGCTGCTGCGGACGCACCACTAATGGCGAAGACAAAAGTGCCTGCTAAATCTATTAGATAAAAGTATTGCATAAATTTGAAAATTGACTTCTTTATGGCTATTAAATAAGGTGAATTTTTCTAACTTAGGTGCACAAATACGTTCATACTAGAAAAATATATTTATGAAACAGATCAAGCCTATGGCAAAAGCAGCATTCGCCATTTTTCTTTTCGCTCTTTCTTTATCAGTCATTGGATTCTTTGTGGATAGCGATCCAAGAGAACCTAGTATTGCTACCAATCTATTCGAGATTTCCATGATGACTCTCATTTTGTTCGCTTTCATTTCTGTTTTGTTTGGGAGTGCAATTGGGTTGACCAAACTGTTGAAAAGAGGCTAGTATTAAATGATTTTTATTTAGACGAAATCTAAATAAACCTTAACTGAACAAATTTGCTACTTTCCAGATTTCATAAAAAAATGAGCTTTCCTATATTTGCAGAACTTTTTGAAAATCAAAGGAATAGACAATTCTGTAAAGCAATTTTTGCCGAATGTTCTTTTGAAATTAGTGATAAAATCAGAATGAAAAATTTCATACAGCGAATTTCG
>JBCDFY010000335.1:0-6674 GCA_039176995.1 Bacteroidota bacterium | reverse complement strand
GAACGCTGGGCCCAGCCCTTCGGACCCACCGAGGCCTGTGTCCACGACCCGATCTGTCGCGATCCTGCGCGGCCCTACTTCACGCAAAAAATCCTCCTTAAAAGATTTTTTGCCTAATTCAATTGGAGTTTGAGGGAGAAGAGCATGAAAAATCTACAATTTTTCATGCTCTTCTCCCTCAAAAATCCCCTAAGCAGGAAGTCTTTTCACCTTTGAAAAAAGACTTTCTGCGGGTTCTGGAAACGAAATACTACATTTTCAATTCATGTCCGCTTTTAAAATAAAAGCCAGTGCTTATAGAAAACAAACACTGGCTTTTTTAATAGTACAGTCAATACTTATTGTAAGTCTCAATTATCGCTCACTTTCCCTACCAAATCTTCTACATCTCCTTCCGTATTCTCCTTCCAAGGTTCTTTCTTGAAAGTCAAACCAACATAGTCTTCGTGAACGTAGATAGTATCTCCCGCAGCGAATTCTCCAGAAAGAATGTGCTTAGAAATTTCGTTAACCAATTCTTTTTGCAAAACGCGTTTCATTGGACGTGCACCAAATTGAGGATCGTAGCCCAAGTCGGCTAACAGATTCATGGCGCGTTCGCTCACTTTTAGAATGATACCTTGCTTCGCCAACATTTTGTCCACAGATTTCAGCAATAAACCAAGAATTTGCTTGATCTCTGCTTTCGTCAGTGGCAAGAACATGATTTTTTCATCAATTCTATTCAAGAATTCAGGACGCAAGTTTTCGGTCAACAAATCAAAAACTTCACCGCGCGTAGTTTCCAAAATTTCAGTGCGATGCTTGTCTCCTACTTCTTCCAAATCCTCAAAGTTTTCCAAAATGATACTAGAACCCATATTAGAAGTCATAATGATGATCGTATTTTTGAAGTTAGCAACGCGACCTTTGTTATCGGTCAAGCGACCATCATCTAAAACTTGTAATAATATATTAAAGGTATCGGGATGCGCTTTTTCAATCTCATCTAGCAAAACGATAGAGTACGGTTTTCTGCGCACCGCTTCGGTCAATTGTCCGCCTTCGTCGTATCCAACATAGCCTGGAGGCGCACCTACCAAGCGAGAAACCGTATGCTTCTCTTGGTATTCACTCATATCAATACGCGTGATGGCACGTTCATCATTGAAGAGTACTTCAGCCAAAGCTTTTGCCAGTTCGGTTTTACCGACACCTGTTGGTCCTAAGAAAATGAAAGAACCAATTGGCTTATTCGGGTCTTGCAGACCTGCGCGGCTTCTGCGCACGGCATCTGCTACGGCAGTTACTGCTTCCTGTTGACCAATGACACGTTTGCCGAGTTCTGCTTCTAGCTGAAGTAGTTTCTCTCGCTCGCTTTGCAACATTCGAGTCACAGGAATGCCTGTCCAACGACTGACCACTTCTGCAATGTCTTCACCCGTCACTTCCTCATTAGTAAAGCGATTATCATCGGGCAATTGATCGAGTTTTTCTTCTGCTACTTTGAGCATGGCTTCTTGCTCTTGCAGTTGTCCGTAGCGAATTTTGGCAACTTTCTCAAAGTCACTATCTCGTTCTGCACGATCTGCCTCTAACTCCAGTTCCTCAATACGCTTCTTGATATTTTGTATCGTATCAACAATTTCCTTTTCGCCTTTCCAAGCTGCAGTGATGCTATCTAACTCTTCCTTCGCATTAGCAATCTGCTCGTTAATGACTTTGAGTTTTCGATCATTTTTTTCTCGCTTAATCGCCTCGCGCTCGATTTCTAATTGTCGAACTTTACGCTGCATTTCATCTATCTCATCGGGCACTGAATCTAGCTCCAAACGCAGTTTCGCCGCGGCTTCGTCAATCAAATCAATAGCTTTATCAGGGAGTTTTCGATCTGCTATATAGCGTTTGGATAGTTCCGCGGCGGCAACCAGCGCTTCATCCAAAATCTCAATTTTATGATAGACTTCGTAGCGTTCTTGTAGTCCCCGCAAAATGGAAATGGTATCCTCAATGCTCGGTTCGTCTATCACTACCGTTTGGAAACGGCGTACCAAGGCTTTGTCTTTTTCAAAGTATTTTTGGTACTCATCCAAAGTGGTTGCACCAATCGTTCGCAACTCTCCGCGTGCTAAAGCAGGCTTCAAAATATTGGCAGCATCCATTGCTCCTTGTCCGCCTCCTGCGCCAATCAAAGTATGAATTTCATCAATGAAGAGAATGATTTCGCCATTGCTTTCGGTCACTTCTTTGATGACGCCTTTCAAGCGTTCCTCAAATTCTCCTTTGTACTTTGCACCTGCAATCAAAGCAGCGATATCTAAGGTGAAAATTCGCTTACTCAATAAGTTTTCTGGTACGTCCCCTTTTACGATTCGCCAAGCGATTCCTTCTACGATTGCGGTTTTACCAACGCCTGGTTCTCCAATTAGTAATGGATTATTTTTCTTCCGGCGAGATAAGATATGCAAAGTGCGACGAATTTCTTCATCTCTTCCAATGATAGGATCTAGCTTACCGTTTTCTGCGTGCTCATTGAGGTTTACAGCAAATTTATTGAGTGCGTTGTAGCTGTCTTCTGCACTTTGGTCGGTCACTTTTCGTCCTTTGCGCAATTCTTGAATCGCGGCTTTCAAATCTGCTTCCGTTGCGCCTAATTCTTTCAAAATTCTCGCTCCCTTATCTTTTCCTTTCAAAATACCTAGTAAGACCAGTTCAATGGAAATGAATTCATCTCCAAATTCTTTGAGCATCTTTTTTGCAGCCGCTAAAGCCTTATTTGCATCATTCGTAAGATACTGTTTATCAGTACCTTCCACTTTTGGATAAGTCTCGATGGCTTCTTCCAGTTTCTTCTGTAAAGTAGGAATGATGACGCCTACTTTCTTCAACAAAAATTCTGCGGTATGCGTATCCGTCTCTAAAATACCACGAATCAAATGCGGTGTATCCACACTTTGCTGCTCGTGACCTCCTGCTATCTTTTGCGCCTTTACAATAGATTCTTGCGCCTTTATTGTGAAATTATCGTATGTCATTTCTTCTGTTGATTTGGTGATCTGCTTATCTGGTGATTTGAATGCCTTAATCTACGGCAAATCTTAGTCCAAGTCAATTTGTGTAGAAAACTTGTCAGTTGTTTTTAGATAAAGCTGTCTTTCTGACAGATCAGAATCATTTTTACTCAAAAAAATGGCAAAAAAAAAGCAGTTACCAAAAGGCACTGCTCCAAAAAATTATTGGGAAAATCTATCACTATATATAACACACTATAAAAACTTCAAAATAGAAGCGATGCAAAGAATTTCGCATCGCTTTGCTTTTTGGGAAAGGTCTAACCTTAACCTAGGCTCTTATCAATTTTTTCTCTTTGTAATGGTTTGTGATGAGGGCACTCAATTTTTGCCTTGCAGTAAATAACCTGCTCTTGACCGTACCTATCGGTAGGCTCATTTCCGTCGCAATTTCGCTGTATTCGTAACCTTTGTAGTACATTAAAAAGGGGATTCTATATTTTGGTTTGACAGAGTTGAGAATGCTGGATAATTCTTCCATCATCAAATTGGATTCACAATTGTTAGGAACGATATTGCTTTCGACAGCGTACGTATGATCTTCTAGTGAGCCATCTACTATGTTTTTACGCTTTCTAGTTCGGTAATTATTGATAAAAGTATTTCTCATGATTGTAGTAATCCAAGATTTAAAATTCGTTCCCAGCTGAAATTTATCGCGATTAGAATAAGCACGAATAACGGTCTCTTGCAACAGATCATCGGCATCAGATCTATTTCTGGTCAGCTTCATAGCAAAAGCATACAATCGCTGTTCTAATTCTCCGTAAGCACTCAAAAATTCGTGGTTGTTCATTTTGTTGTAAATATTCAGATGATCGGATGACTAAGAAAACTCCAAAAAACAATCGTGGTAGATTTCTTAATTACACTTGATGACTATCCAAGAAGCGTGCCAATCTAATAAGTAACTGTCTATCAGATTTTTATAAAAATAAGGAGCATCTTTGTTGCTTAAATAAAATCTAATTGCTTAAATACAGGATGTATAAAACAAGAAAGTGGAGCAAAAAAAATGTCAAGCAGAAATGTTCTACTTGACACTTTTCCGGTGTATGTCTTGCAGGAAAACTCTTCGCCACCAGAAAATGATTAAGGGAATCAATTCCCCATATCCGACATAAATTTAATGCGCATCAACTGAATTTCTTCCAATGTGATGTCATCCTCTTTGAGCTCTGCAAAAGCAGCTTCCACAGAATCCGTTTCTGCTTCCATGAAATAATCCATTATATCTTCACGACTGTATTCATCCACTGCATCATCCAAATAATAGTCAATATTTACTTTCGTCCCAGCCGTTACGATTGCTTCCAATTCATGAATCATGTCTTCCATGCTCATCTTATTGGAACTTGCCAGATCATCTAGCGGAATCTTACGATCAATGCCTTGAATGATCGCAATCTTTGCCTTGGATTTATTGGCAACTTGCTTCACCACAAAATCTGTCGGGCGATCTATATCGTTTTCTTCTACATATTCTTTAATTAGCACAATGAAGGGCTTCGCATAGCGCGCTGCTTTTCCTTGACTAACTCCACTGATCTGCTTCATATCCGCCATCGAAATTGGATATTGCGTTGCCATATCACCAAGTGAAGGATCTTGAAAAATCACGAATGGCGGCACTCCCAATCGTTTTGCTTCTTGACGACGCAGGTCTTTCAGCATTTTGAGCAACGTATTGTCCAAAACAGCAGTTTTGCCTGCATTTTCATCCACACTGCCCGTTGCAGCCTCGAAGTCTTGATTCAATGAAATGAAAAAGTCGTAAGGATTTTCTAAGAAATCGCGCCCTTTATTGGTTACTTTCAGCAATCCATAACTTTCAATGTCTTTACGCAAAAGTCCCTGCAAGAGTGCTTGACGATAAATAGAAAACCAAAAATTATCATCCTTATCTTTTCCGACTCCAAACAAAGGCTTCTTATCAAATTTGAAATCCTTCATTTGCTTGGTGCTCTTTCCTTTTGAAAAATCTACCAAAGTTTTTATACCATAATTCTCTTCTAAAGCCAGAACAGAATTAATCGCTTGATGGATTTCTGCTTGAACCTCAATTTTCTCTTTTGGATAGCGACAATTATCACACATATTATCGCATTTGGAATCATCGTATTCTTCTCCAAAATAATGCAATAGAAATTTGCGGCGACAAGCAGTCGTTTCTGCATAAGCCGTAACTTCATCCATGAGTTGCATTCCCATTTCGCGCTCTGCTACGGGCTTGTCGCGCAAGAATTTTTCTAGCTTTAGGATGTCTTTATAAGAGTAAAATGCCAAGCAATCGCCCGCCAATCCATCTCTACCTGCGCGTCCTGTTTCTTGATAATAATTTTCGATACTTTTCGGAATATCATAGTGGATTACGAAACGTACATCGGGTTTATCAATACCCATACCAAAGGCAATGGTTGCTACGATGACATCCACTTCTTCCATCAAGAAATCATCTTGGGTTTTGCTACGCGTTTTTGCATCCAGACCTGCATGATAAGGAGCAGCTTTAATATCATTTACATTCAGGACGCGCGCAATTTCTTCGGTTGACTTTCGGCTTTGTACATAGATAATACCTGATTGGTCGCTGCGCTCTTTGATGAACTGAACGATACTTTTGAAAACCTGATCTTTTTTGCGTTTCGGGCGAACTTCGTAGTAAAGATTGTCGCGATTGAAGGAAGAGATGAACGTTGCTTCTCCATCCATATTCAAGTTCTTCACAATATCCGACTGCACTTTGGGTGTTGCCGTTGCGGTGAGTGCTACGATTGGAATGTCTTTTGAAATCGCTTCAATCATATCGTGAATGCGGCGATACTCGGGTCGAAAATCGTGCCCCCATTCTGAGATACAGTGTGCTTCATCTACTGCTACGAAGGAGATGTCTACACTTTGAAAAAAGGCTATATTTTCTTCTTTGGTTAATGTTTCAGGCGCGATGAAAAGCAACTTTGTTTTTTCATCTGCAATATCCTGCTTCACTCGACGCATTTGTGTGCGACTCAAAGAAGAGTTCAGAAAATGAGCAATTTCATCTTGCTGACTATGCCCTCGAATAGAATCTACCTGATTCTTCATCAAGGCAATCAAGGGAGAAATAACAATGGCTGTGCCACCAGACATGAGTGCTGGCAATTGGTAGCAAAGAGATTTACCACCGCCTGTTGGCATAATTACGAAAGTATCTTTTCCATTGAGGACACTTTGAATAATAGGTTCTTGTGTACCCTTGAAACTGTCAAATCCAAAGTGGGATTGGAGGGATTCATGCAGAAGTTCACTGGTTACCGTCATGAGTTTCAAATCTTTTTGTATTCTGCTGTTTTCTAGTGCTTTGCTTGTTGTTTTGCGCTTCATGTTTGGGTGAAGCAAACGTTTTTTAGTTTCTAAAATTTGTCACTATAAAAAACGTAGCCGAATGATTAATGTAAGTTTGATTTTAATGGAATACGTTTTTCAAAAGCGAAAGGAAATTTTCATACAAGAATTCTGCGAATAATTTTTGGTGCACTTGGAGCGAAAATTTACTGTGTAAGTTACACAAACTTATTTATTTATGAAAATTCGTGCTGTCGTTTTAACGAATCGGTGCTTTTGTAAGAGAAAAATAGAAATCGT
>JBCDFY010000334.1:0-6692 GCA_039176995.1 Bacteroidota bacterium | reverse complement strand
ATAACTGTCCCCAACATTAGCACGTAACGGGGCACCAACATCATTCAATTCGCCTGTAAGGACCAATTGATCTTTATAGCGCATGTAGTAGATATTGGTATTTAATTGAACGGATGGATTGATATAACGCCAACCCAGCTCGAAGTCATTCAACCTTTCGGGTCTGGGGTTTCCATTTTCATAATCGTTGCGATTGGGTTCCCTATTTGCACGGGCGTATGAAAAGTAGAAGTTGTTGTTTTGGTTCAAATCAAAAGTTACCGGAGATAAGCCACCTTTCAATAGGATCTGATTAGTAAGCATCCTACCTAACCGTCCATTCCCATCTACAAATGGATGGATTTCGCCAATGAACTTTTGGTGAAAATAAGAGGCTAAAATAATCGGGTGGGTTTTTCTATTTTTCAATTGGTCGTTAACAAAACCACAAAGCTTTATTACTTCTGCAGGGGTCTCTTTTGGCCCCATGTATGTTTTATATTCACCATTAGGTCTTATCGTTCCGTTTGTTTCCCATTTTAATTTGCCAGGGCTATAATTATCACCAGTACCTTCTGCCCACTGAAAGATGCTCTCCATATATTTTGAATGAAGCTCTTTTATGTAATCAAGTGATAGATCAGAATGGTAACTATCAAAGAGTACATCAACAAATTTCTTATGATTTTTAATTGAAAAAATATCTTGTAAGGATTTGTACTTCGGCTTTAAATCCTTCTTAAGGATGGCAATGGTTTCTCCATAAGTAAGCGCATTACCCTCTATTTTATTTGAAAAATAGGTGAAGTCCGTCTTTACTTTTTCCAGCATTTCGTAATCCCAATCTTCCAGCTTGAATTGAATGGAATCAATTTTTTTTAAGTCGCTAGTTAGTAAGGGATTCATTCACTAATTAGTTATTCCCTCTAAATAAACAACCTTGTTATACCACTCTTCAAAATCATGGAAATGAAAATGAGGAATGTTTTTCTTTATGGTAAAAGTCTTTCCAATGAAAAAAGAAGTAAAGTCTTTTTGCAAATCAACGGGTATATCATCGAGGGTAACATCTTGCTTCTGAGTGTAAAGAGTGGTTAAAATGTTCTCTATTTGAATGATGTCCATAACTTATTTAGTTCTGTTTATGAGACCTTATCTATTAAAAATTGCTCCGATAGTCCTGCTCCCCTCCCCTTAATACTTCGCTCCTTTGTTTTTCATTTCATCCGTTCCATGATAAGTCTGAGTTTATACGAGCAACACCTTTTGCTTAAGGTTATACCGTGAAACTAGTTAATTATACTCTTTTCGATATGGTCACAAGTCAAAAAAGGCGTGGCTGCAACGGTTGGATAAAAGATGACTGAAAAACAAAATCAATCAATCCGCTAGCCAGTCAAGTTGTAAAGATCCATATCATCTTCGCAGCATCCTTTACCTATTGTTGAATTACAAAAAGAATACCAGGTCAATGTAAAATTGAATGTACAGGATAATTTTTAATCCTGTGTTCAGGTCTTAGCCATGAGATGATTATATTACAGTTTAGAAGAATCAATCATGTGGCGTAAAATTAACATTCTAATCCTTTGCGTACTTTTTATTTTTTCAAATGCGCTTTTTTCACAAAGCAAAGTGGACTCCCTCAAAAGTCTATTGAAGGTACTTCCTGAAGATACGAATAAGGCCAACACCTATCTAAACCTTCACGTAGCGCTCCATTTGGAAGATCCGGCCCTAGGATATGGATATTTGGAAAAAGCAATTGAGTTGTCGTCTGCATTGGACTTCAAGCCTGGACAATTAAGATCTCTCCTAGACCTTGGCATACATTTAGACATGCGGGGCGAATATGACAGTGCACTCAGCCTTTACCAAAAAACGCAGCTTATAGCTAATGAATTAGAAGACAGAAACGGCATTATGGAATCACTATCTGGGCTATGTGATGTGCTTACCTCTCTTCAGCGGTTAAATGAAGTTGATTCCGTAGCTTATCTGGGCATTGAAATGGCAAAAAAGACTCCTGTTGATTCAGTAGAAATTGGTGGCTTCTACATGATGTTGGCCAATACTGCCTTTTACAGAAGTCAGTATGAAAAGTCGATTGAATTTGATCTTAAAAGTCTGTCTTACTATAAAAACAACTTTAAAGAGCAGGCCGCTTCGCTAAAGAATATTGGAGGCACATACGAAACCCTGAAAAATCATGAAAAAGCGATTGAATATTATTTGCAGGGGCTTGAAATAGCTAATCAGTCTTATGACAGTCTAAGACTGCAAGCAAAGTTTCATCTTGAACTAGGTACCTCAAATATGAATCTTAAAGAGTTTAAAGTAGCAAGAAGCTACTATGAAAAAGCCATGATCTATTTTAAAAAGGTGGATGACAAGCGGTTACAATCTATGGTCAACTCTCATCTCGGAAAAATTCACGCTGAAAAGAATGAACACGAGCAAGCGATCCAAAAATTAAAACTAGCCCTAAAGCAAATTGAGGAGATAAAGGCTCCGAGTAATAAAGCGTACATCTCTTACGAGATTGGTCAGGCATACTTAAAGAATGGAGATTATCTCAGTGCTGAAGAGTATTACAAACAGTCCAAATCGCTCTTTGACCAATTGGAAAATAGCATCATGAATACCGCAGTTTTAAACAGGCTAAGTGATGTATATGCCGCGATGGATGACTACAAGAAAGCCTACAATTACCTGGTACAGGTGCAATCATTGATCGACAGTATGTCCCTTGCCACCACTGAAAAAAACATTACCGAAATAGAAGAAAAATACCAAAACGAACAGAAGCAAAAAGAAATAGAATTACTCAATGCGGAAAATCAAATAGCCACCTTAGAAATTCAAAAACAAGAAGATTTCCGAAACTATCTTATTGTGGCCGCATTTCTGCTTGTCGTACTCATCGGTGTGATTTACAATCGCTACCAATTAAAAGCCAGGGCCAATGCTAAACTTACGGAGCTCGATCATTTGAAAACTAATTTCTTTACCAATATTTCACACGAGTTTAGAACTCCCCTCACCCTCATTTTAAGTCCCCTCCAAAAGCTGTTGCAGAAAAATACGGATTCAGAAACCAAGGAAGTACTCAGCGTAATTCACAGAAATGCGACTGTGCTAACCGAATTGACTAATCAACTCTTGGACCTGTCAAAACTGGAAGCTGGTGAATTGAACCTTCATGTTGCAAAACAAGATTTCAAGGCTTTCATTAAAGTCCTGGTCGCCTCCTTTGAATCGTTGGCTGTCGCACAAAAAGTGGAATTCCTTCCCGAAGTTGGTGAAGCTCCCGAAGAAGCCTACTTTGACGAAGATAAGGTGCAGAAAATACTGCACAATCTCCTCTCCAATGCCTTCAAGTTCACCTCTACGGAAGGAAAAGTCATCCTCAAAGTGATACACAAAGGTGAACAATTGTTGATCGCCATTTCTGATACAGGTGAGGGAATTTCTCCAAGCGACCAGGAACTGATTTTCAAGCGTTTTCACCAAAATAAGGCCAATGAATCCAATACCGCCGGCACAGGCGTTGGACTCACACTTTCCAAAGAATTAGCAGTTCTTCATAAAGGAGACCTGGAGGTAGATAGTGAACCTGGAAATGGTGCAACATTCACCTTTAGCTTTCCGATCCACAAATCCGCCTATACCAATGAACAGATCACCAAGGAAGCCTCGGAAACTTCTTTATCTATTGAGTACCTGAAACCTATTCAGACAAATCAGGAGACGACCGATTCCGACGCATCAGAAAAAATTGTACTCATCGTTGAGGACAACCCGGATTTGAGAAGTCATATGCAATCCCTTTTAAAGGAATACTATCAGGTGATGGAGTCCATCAATGGCAAAGCGGGTATAGAAGACGCTTTGAAATTGGTACCGGATGTCGTGGTTACGGATTTGATGATGCCCGAGGTGGATGGAGTAGAACTGTGTAACACCTTAAAAGCCAATGAGAAAACAAGCCATATACCTATTATAATGCTTACGGCAAAGGCAGATAGAGATACCAAACTAGATGGCCTTAAGAAAGGAGCCGATGATTTTCTCACCAAGCCCTTTGATAATGAAGAGCTACTCATAAGAATTCAAAACTTAATTACGCAACGAGAAAAACTGCAAACCAAATACGGACAGACTCTCCGATTGGAACCTTCCAAAATTACCATCGACTCTCCTGAGGAGGTCTTTATAAAGAAGGCGCTGGAAATAGTCGATCGAAATTTGTCCAATTCAGAGTTCACGGTAGAGGCTTTTCAAAAAGAAATAGGGATGAGCCGAATGCAGCTTCACCGCAAGCTCAAAGCATTAACCAATTTTTCCGCAAGTGAGTTTATTAAGGATATTCGTCTGCAACGCGCTGCTGACTTGTTGGCTACCAATGGAATAAATGTAGCCGAAGTAGCTTACAGTTGTGGATTCAATGGTGTCTCCTATTTCACGCAATGCTTCACCGAGAAATACGGAACTAATCCATCAAAGTATATTAAAAAAGTTTCTTAAAGAATAATCAGAAATCTTTTGCCGTTGAATATGAAATGCTTAGTCATTTCAACTGACCAATTTTATTCTAGTACATCCTTGGTTATCTTCATAGTTCTTAAAATTCAACCATGGCTAGAAAATCCACCTACTTTCTATTCATATGCTTCATTTTTGGATACACATTTTCTCTTGCTGCACAAGATGAAGTGGATTCGTTGCGATTTTTATTACAGACTCAGGCTCAAGATTCCAATCGGATCAAAAGTAATCTTTTGCTATATGAGGAATTAAAGTATGAGAATCCTGACGAAGCAACCTCATATTTAAATGATGCGCTTGAACTCTCAAAAGAAATAGAATATCAAAAAGGAGTCATTAAGTCCTACTTAGCACTTGGAGATTTTTTAGAAACCAATAGTATATACGATAGCTCATTAACAGTGCTTTTGCTTGCTGAGAAAATGTCCAGAGGAATGAATGATCGGATGTTGATATTAGATGCACTTAGTATTCAAGGAAAAACGCTTAGGTCTATGAGTAGGTGGGACGAGGCTATTGAAGTTATCATGAAAGGTATTGATTTAGCTATGGAAGGCCAAGTCGATTCAGCGACTATCGTAGTAAACTATAATCATCTTGGAAACATCTATTCGGATCAAAATCAGTTTGAAGAGGCGCTCGATTACTACCAAAAATCTATCTCTTTTATGCGAAATCAGGAGCGTAGGAAAGCCATCACTACAATGAATATTGGGCTTATTCATTATCGGTTAGAAGATTATGAGATAGCTACAGAATACTTTCTTAATAGTCTAGAAGTTGCTCAAAGAATTGAAGCTAAGCTTGTAATTGCTCATTGTTACCAGAAGATTGGTTTGGTAAAAAGGGTTACAGAAGAGTTTGAAGAGGCAAAAAAATATTACCGATTGGCAATTCAGCAATTTGAAGTTGTCAACGATAGAAGTATGCTCGCATATGTGCATTCCAATCTTGCCGGTATATATTCAGATGAGAAAAATTTTGATCTAGCAATAGAAGAGCTATTACTGAGCTTATCCATTCAAGAAGAAATTGAAGACCGAGTTGGGGAGTGCTACACGCTAAATAATTTGGGTAGAGCTTATAAAGATTTGGGTGATTTTCAAACGGCAATCAATTATTTTAGTAGGTCAAAAAAAGCAGCTATTGAGGCGGGCGTTCTTTTAATAAATAAGGATGCTGCAGAACTTTTAAGTGAGATTTACGCGAGTAGAGGTGATTTTGAAAAGGCATATAGTTATCACGTTGAATTTAAAATGCTGGACGACAGCACATTCAACGAGACAAAAACAAGTAGAATTGCTGAACTGGAGGAAAAGTACCAAAACGAACAAAAACAAAAAGAGATTGAACTCCTCAACGCAGAAAATGAAATCGCTTCGCTAGAGCTAAAGGAACAAGAAAATCTACGGAACTATCTCATTGTAGCAGCATTTCTCCTGGTACTATTAATTGGAGTGGTGTACAACCGATATCAATTGAAAGCGAAAGCTAATACCAAGCTCAAAGAACTGGACTTGCTCAAGACTAATTTCTTTACCAATATTTCACACGAGTTCCGAACCCCCCTAACCCTTATTCTGAGTCCTTTGCAAAACCTCCTGAAACAAGAAACCAGTGCAAAGAAGAAAGAAGCACTAACCGTCATTCACAGGAATGCCACGATACTCACGGAATTAACCAATCAACTTCTGGACCTTTCTAAATTAGAGGCCGGTGAGCTTCATTTAAAATCAACTAAAGGTGAATTCAGCGCTTTTATTAGGGTAGTCTGTGCTTCCTTTGAATCTCTAGCATCAGCTCAAAATATAGAGTTTATCAAACATATAGACGATGCGCCTGAAGAGGCTTATTTTGACGAGGATAAAGTCCAGAAGATTCTAAATAACCTGCTTTCCAACGCCTTCAAATTTACCTCCAAAGACGGCAAAGTGATCATTCAAGTGACACTTATTGAAGACAAATTGGCTATTTCAGTGCAAGATACCGGTCAGGGAATTTCCCCAGACGACCAACAACTTATATTCAAGCGATTTCATCAAAACAGGACTAATGCACCCAATGCCGCCGGCACAGGTGTAGGTTTGACGCTATCCAAAGAGCTGGCGCTGTTACACAAAGGCGATATAACCGTAGCAAGTGAACCGGGCCAGGGCGCTACCTTT
>JBCDFY010000333.1:0-6731 GCA_039176995.1 Bacteroidota bacterium | reverse complement strand
AGAACACTTGATTTTGCTGATTTTTCAAAAAAAATTAGCAGATCGTTAGCAAAAAACTGAAAAATGTGTCGATTGATTATCAATCAATTACACATTATGGCTTTTTTCTTACGTTCGCCCTGTCAAGAAAAAAGAAAAGCACTGATTATCAGTTACTTAGATAGATACAAATGGAGATTAATTTTTACAGGAAAACCCTAGTTAATGAGGTGCTAAAAGGCTACTACACACCTGTTGATAATATTCTATGCTTCTTTCGACCAATTTATAGTTGGTGTGTCGATAGCAATTAGTATGTGCCATTTTTATTAAAAACGCTTTCCCTAAAACAAACAAGAGCCAATTATTCTAGTGAACGAATAGACTAGACCAGAACACTACCTTGCTAAAGCTGTTCTTCTAT
The DNA here is from genome assembly GCA_039176995.1 of Bacteroidota bacterium. Classification (GTDB taxonomy): domain Bacteria; phylum Bacteroidota; class Bacteroidia; order Chitinophagales; family Saprospiraceae; genus JAAUTG01. The sequence goes on along the minus strand of JBCDFY010000333.1, from coordinate 6,328 downwards.
AAAGTGATTCTCAGTAACGGCTGAGAAGTAAATTCAACTACAAGCCTATAAAGTTCAGCTTATGAAAATACTATTGACGGGATCGACGGGCTACATTGGAAAACGATTGTTGCGCGTATTGATAGAAGAAGGGCATCAGATTTATTGTGCAGCACGAGCAGTGGATAGTTTTGAATGGCAGAAAGGCTGGGAAGAGCAAGTACAAGTCTTTAAAGCCGACTTTCTAAATGCCGCAACTTTAGAAGACTTACCTACCGATTTTGACGTGGCGTTTTACTTGATCCATTCCATGTCGAGTTCCATCAATGAATTTGAAAAATTGGAGGCAGAAGCAGCACTCAATTTTAAGAATTATTTGGACAGAACCAGTGCGCAGCAGATTATTTACCTAAGCGGAATGATCAATCAAACTGAACTTTCCAAGCATTTGGAATCTCGCCATAAAGTAGAACAAATTTTAAATGAAAGCAAAGTTCCAGTTACTACTTTGAGGGCAGGCATAGTCATTGGATCGGGCAGTGCTTCCTTTGAAATCATTCGAGATTTGGTGGAGAAGTTGCCGATTATGATTGCGCCCAAATGGTTAAAAACTAGATGTCAGCCCATTGCCATCCGAAACGTGATGCAATTTCTAACAGGAGTTATGCTACATGAGGCAACTTACAATAAAAACTACGATATCGGTTGCAGCGAAGTCCTGACTTACAAAGAAATGTTACTGGACTATGCCGAAGTTAGGAATTTAAAACGCTGGATACTGACTGTGCCTGTGATGACTCCTCGTCTTTCTTCCTATTGGCTCTATTTTGTCACTTCTACTACCTATCCGCTCGCCGTCAATTTGGTAAACAGCATGAAGATTGATGTTATTTGTAGAAATGATAATTTGGCTCGACTGTTAGGTGTTGAACTAATCCCTTATAGAACTGCTGTCCAAATGGCGTTTGCCAAAATTAGGCAAAATGTAGTGGTATCAAGCTGGAAAGATTCGCTGGTATCTAGCTATAATTTAGAATCTATCAGTGATTATGTTCGACTCCCAAGATATGGTTGTTTTACGGATAAAAAACAATTGCCCATCACCAATAATTCCCCCGAACAAGTTTGGAAAAATATTGAGGCAATTGGTGGAGAGCGAGGTTGGTATTACGGCAGTTGGCTCTGGAAAATTAGAGGTTATTTGGACAAAATGACGGGTGGCATTGGTTTGAGAAGAGGACGTACGCATCCAGCATATATTCACGCTGGTGATGCCTTGGATTTTTGGAGAGTGCTAGTCTCGGATAGAGAAAATAAAAGATTGCTACTTTTTGCAGAAATGAAATTGCCTGGTGAGGCTTGGTTGGAATTCAAAATAGAGAATGATGAGCAAGGCACACCTGTGATTCATCAGACCGCTACTTTCCGACCACAAGGATTGTTGGGTAGATTGTATTGGTATGCGGTTTTGCCTTTCCATTTTTTTGTGTTCAATGGTATGATTCGCAACTTGGAACGCTATCAAGCAAAACCAAACATTGAGTCTAAGAGAACAAATAAAGTCGAATCAGCCTAAAAGAATTGAATTGCCATCCTTCGGAAGGATTTTTAGAAGCAAGAATTTGCTCTTGAACGGCTACTTTTAGGTGTAGTTGTGTAGTATCCAAGAATTGGTTTACACTGTTTTTCCCTTTTAACAAAGACCAAGGCTTGATTGGGAGGCTTTTGGTGAAATATTTGAACGTTTTCGCAGTGTCGAATCGAATCAAAAGTTCATTCGGAGTATCGCTAGAGATTTGACAAATTCCACCTTGTTCACTTTCAATTGATAAGTTAGCATCCAAGAAAATAGGTAATTTTTTCATAACGTGAAATTTGTCAGTAGCTTCGACTTCGGTCATCACTAAGATAAATCATTTTCGCCTATCAATTGGCATTTAAGACACATTCAAGACGAAAATGATCTGTCAATGGATCATTAAGTAATAGGCTCTAAAGTACGAATTTCTTGTAAGAAGTTGAACACGAGTGCTTTTTGTCTAGTCTTTAATAATCCAGCAGTCTACTTAGGCATTCTTATTAGCATCATCCTGTGTTCTCACTTTGATCGTACCGCTCATTTTCCACTTTGCGTGAGCAGCATTTTCGCTCGCATCGCTAGGAACGTACAATTCAAAGTTCTCAAACTCGTAAGTAATTTCTGCTCCTCTGCCTGTTAATTTATCATAAAGTCCAATTGCCAATTCTGGCCAGTTCGTTGTCTTCTCTGCCATTTTATTTCACTTTTTAATGAATAGAAATAACTATTTTTCCTCTGAGAGGTAAGTTCTTAAATATCAATGTTATAACTATGTAACAGCCCTTGTGTTCGTCAAACTGCTTGATTATGGACTACTCTACTCATTTTAGATATCAGCTTTCTATTCTTTATTCTGTCTACGATGCAGATTAGATCGTTTCAAAAAGGCAACTCTAAGATTTAATCAGTCCACCTGCTTCAACTCTTTCAATGTGATACCTGAACCAGAATGGGCTTTTTGCTCAATACTCAAAATGCTTCCCCATCTGATATTGCCCCATTACCTTCAAATCATAAGTTAACGGACGAATCGCCTCAATCGCTTGCTGGTAACTCAATTTTCCTGCCGTCACGAAATCTATGAAAATTCGATATTCCCAAGGCTTCCCCACGATAGGCGTAGATTGAATACTCGTCAAATTCACATTGTAAGCAGAAAGTACCGAAAGAATGCGATAAAGACTTCCAACTTCGTGGTCAGTAGCAAAGCAAAGCGTAATCTTTCCAACTTGTTCTGGTAGAATAGTTGACTTTTTTTCCAATACCCAAAAGCGCGTATAATTTTGTTTATTCGTCTCAATGCTATCACCGATAATGTCTAAATCATACAATTCCGCAGCTAGGGTGCTTGCAATGGCACCAACTTGCGTCCAATTATTTTCTCGAATTTCTCTAGCACTCAAAGCAGTATCGGGTGCTTCGATCAACTTAATTTTCGGATACTGCCTGAAGAAAGTTCGACACTGCGCAATTGCCATATAGTGCGAATGCACTTCTTTCAAATCTTCCAATTTCGTGCCTGGCAAGACCATCAAATTTTGCTTGATGCGCAAATAGACTTCTCCTGTAATCTGCAAATTGGATTGCCGCAGAAGATCATAATTGTACATCAAACTTCCTGCTACCGAATTCTCAATTGCCATCAAAGCAGCATCTAATTCTGCCTCTTGCTCCGTTCGCCTCACCAACTCATCAAACGTATTTGCTGGTACAACTTCTACTTTTTCTTCACCATAATATAAGTTCGCGGCAATTTGGTGAAACGCGCCTTCGTAGCCCTGAATTACTATTTTTTTAGCCATCTTCATTGTTGGATTATCTTTTGTTGTTGCTTGTTGAATAGAATGCATGATTTATCAAAAATTACTTTGAAAAAAGAAGTCAAAACTCCTTTTATTCAATAAATGCGAGATAGTTACGAAAAATTTAAGATACCTATTTGTTAAACTTGGAATAAATTACGATTATAAACGTTCTCTATGCACGAAAGAAGAAAGATATTTACCCTAAGTTTTGAAACTACCACAACCGATTATCGAAAGTCACTCATGTTTTTGTTGTTATAGAAACAACTTAACATCAGTAAAGCAATACCTAATCTTGAGGACATTAACTACTCACTTTTTGTCTCCCCTTCTATGGCTTTGTCTGCTCACAAGTGTCGCTCGTGCACAAACCTGTGGCTGTGTAGGCTGTCCTCAAACTATTCCAATTGCCAGCAGTACTTTCACTTTAGATTATGAAGTTGTAGGCTTAAGTAATGACGACCTGTCAGGTTCGCAATGTGTAGAGTCCGTCAATTTAGTCTTCCAGCACAATCGTATTCAGAATCTCCTTATTGAATTGATTTCGCCATCAGGGCAAGTTGTTCCGCTTGTTGGTCCTTATCAGCAATTTGGTGGTGGACTCAACGGTTCGTTAGGTGCCACTTGGGATGTCAATTTCGTGCAGTGCTTTCCTGATGGACAAGCTGCTCCCGATCCAGGTGCGATGGAAGTTTGGTCGAACATGGATCCCATTTGGAATGTATTTGGTGGTAGCTTTTCGGGGGATTATTATCCTACTGGAGACCGATGCTTACAAGAATTTAATAGTGGTTTAGCGAATGGTACTTGGCAGCTACGTATTCAAAATTTTGACTTTCCACCACCTGCTGGTCCTGGTGTTTTGGAATCTATCGAAATTGTCTTTTGTGGAGATGATCGAATGGGGTGTTGTGCGGCGGATGCAGGAGAAATCACAAGCATTCCACCTTTAGATTTATGTGAAAGCAGCACCAATCTAGCCTTTGGCTTTAGACCATCTTATGACAATAGCACAGAGCCTGACCCTTCCATATACGGATATAGATTTTTAATTGTAAGAAATGATAGCATTGTTGCTGTACAAGAAAGCATTGACCTTAATGGCTTCCCTGATGGCAATTATATCGTACATGGTTATTCTTATTTACTGTCAGATTCTACAACTGTAGAGAATTTTGCAGGAAATGTTCTTTTTTCTGATTTAGAAAATGGTGCAATTGATATTTGTAGCGATATAACCGAAGGAAACTTTAGAATCAACATAGCAGAATCTCCGATTATTGAAGTAGAGGTGAGTATTTGTGAAGGCGATTCCATAGAAATAAATGGAATATTTAGAAAAACTGCAGGGTTGTACAGAGAAGTAGTAGAAGGAGACAACGGGCAAGAGTGTAGCGATACCATTCTCGACTACACACTCAGTGTAATACAGCCTGTCATTTTCCCAATCGGCGGCGATATCTGCGAAGGAGAAAACCTCCCTTTCGGCGGACAACTACTTACCGAAGCAGGCATTTATCGAGATACGCTTCAAGCTGCGAGCGGCTGTGATAGTATCGTTGTATTGAACTTAGTTGTTCTACCCGTAGCAGACACTATGCTAAATGAATCCATTTGCGAAGGAGAAAGTTTTCCTTTCGATGGTCAAGACCTTACCACTGCCGACACTTATCAAATGACACTAAGAGCAGTCAACGGTTGCGATAGTATTGTCACCCTAAATCTAAGCGTTTTAGAAACCATAAGAGATACCTTAAATAGACAAATTTGCCAAGGCGAATCTTTCCAATTTAACGGACAAAGCCTAACTATCGAAGATACTTACCAAGCAACTTTTTCTGCACAAAATGGCTGTGATAGCTTAGTTGTATTGGATCTGGAAGTGCTAGATATTTTGCGCGATACCTTAAACGAGCAAATCTGTCAAGGACAATCCTTTAATTTTGATGGACAAGACTTGAATATCGCTGACACTTACGAAGCAGCTTTTGTCAGTCAATCAGGTTGCGATAGCATCGTTACTTTAAATTTGAGTGTGCTTGACGTCTTGCGCGATACTTTGAACGAGCAAATTTGCCAAGGACAATCCTTCACTTTCGATGGACAAGACTTGAATGTTGCCGATACTTACGAAGCGACTTTCACTTCGCAGAGCGGATGCGATAGCATTGTCACTTTGAATTTGAGCGTTCTGGACGTTTTGCGCGATACTTTAAACGAGCAAATCTGCCAAGGACAATCCTTTAATTTCGATGGACAAGATTTGAATGTCGCCGATACTTACGAAGCAACTTTCACTTCGCAATCTGGCTGTGATAGTATCGTCACTTTGAATTTGAGTGTGCTCGACGTTTTACGCGATACGCTGAACGAGCAAATTTGTCAAGGACAAACGTTCTCTTTCGATGGACAAGATTTGAGTGTTGCTGATATTTACGAAGCAACTTTCACTTCGCAATCTGGCTGTGATAGTATCGTCACTTTGAATTTGAGTGTGCTCGACGTTTTACGCGATACGCTGAACGAGCAAATTTGTCAAGGGCAAACGTTCTCTTTCGATGGACAAGATTTGAGTGTTGCTGATATTTACGAAGCAACTTTCACTTCGCAATCTGGCTGTGATAGTATCGTCACTTTGAATTTGAGTGTGCTTGATGTTCTTCGAGACACTTTGAATGAACAAATCTGTCAAGGACAATCCTTCACTTTCGATGGACAAGATTTGAATGTTGCCGATACTTACGAAGCAACTTTCACTTCACAATCAGGTTGCGATAGCATTGTCACTTTAAATTTGAGTGTACTTGACGTTCTTCGAGACACTTTGAATGAACAAATTTGCCAAGGACAATCCTTCAATTTTGATGGTCAAGACTTGAACATTGCTGACACTTATGAAGCTACTTTCGCTTCACAAAGCGGTTGCGATAGCATTGTCACTCTGAATTTGAGTGTGCTTGATGTT
>JBCDFY010000332.1:0-6812 GCA_039176995.1 Bacteroidota bacterium | reverse complement strand
TGACTTAGTACTTTTTGTTTTTTTTTAAGTATATTTTATAATTTTAATAAATAAATTAAATGACGTCGGCCGTTTTCAGTCGCTTCCGACGTCTGTAATTACAACAACCAAAAAAGCGGAAGCCCTGACATTACAGAGCTTCTCGCTGAAGGGACTAATAGACTATAAGGGTAGTTCTTGTACGATGGACGGATTATGGTCTACGGTAGACGGTCTTTCCACTCGTGAATTTTTCAGTAGGATTTGTTGATAGTAAATCGTGTTCTAGTTTTGAGGGAATAGTTTTAAGTTTTAAGTGAGTGGTCAGCTCTGCGAGCCAACCACCACTAAGCGTAATCTATTCAATTCTTTGGAGCTAATTTTCAATTCTCAACTTTTTATTTTCAATTCAATCAGTACTTCACGATACGTTTTGTTACGGTATTTCCTGCTTCGCCGGTAACTTGCAGGAAGTAGATACCTGACTTCAAGTCACTGATTTCGATCTGATTTTCGTTGCCATAAATCACATTCTGCTTGACCATTCTGCCAGTCGCATCCATGATTTTGACGAGTTGCGTACCTTCTTGGTTGACGATTAAGGAAATCCAATCATTGGCTGGATTTGGATAGACACTTACTTGGCTTTCGTGCAAAGCAGGTTGTCCATTTCCAAGACCATCGGTAGGAGGCAAACCACCTGTGGTTACGAAGACATAAATCGCTGACCAACCTGCCCAAGTGACGCCACATTTTGCGGATAGTTGATATTCATAAGTTGTGCCGCCAGTCAGGCCACTCAATGTCGCGAAGATGCTATTGACGTCTTGTTCCATCCATTCTTCAGTATCGTATTCTCTCCAACGGATGCGGTATTCTCTGGAGCGTGGCAATGGATACCAGTTCACGCGCACTTCGGTGGAGCCTAGAATTTGTACAGAACGTGGAGCGGGAATTCCACATTTCCCAGGGGTCACGAAGACATAGATTTCTGACCAATCTGACCATCCGATTTCGCCACAGTTGGCACGGATTTGATACTCATAAGTACTATTTTCTACTAAATCGCCTACTTTGTACATCATTTCTCTGGAAGTTTCGTAAATCCACTCTATTGCACCTGCTTCTCGGTAGCGAATTTGATAATATTCCGCGAATTCATTCTCCTCCCATTCGATGGAAACGTCACCATTATTAATATCTACACCAAGTGGCGTTGGTACTTCGCAAATTAATTCACAGGCTTCGGGCGCAGTAAATAAGCGTTCAAACACTTCGCTTACTTCACAGCCATCTTCCGACATAATCATCAACTCCACATCCACTGGATTACCATCTGCTGGTAAGTTTTCAATTTTGATATGCTGTGGGCTTCTTTCTGCTTCAAATTCATAAGTAATCTCTCCAATCGTTGCCATGATTTTCTCTGGTGAACCCGAGTAAGCAATACGAATCTCTTGATAGTAAGTCGTTTCGCGAGGGTCACATTCGCTTTGATCGGCTGGCGTTACGTTGTTAATCTCGCAACTTGCCACTGCATCTCCAACAATATTTACCGTGTAATCTTCTACCTCTCCATAGCCAAAACTGCTACAAGGCTTCTGAATTTCATCATCTTCGTCGTACCATTTCATACTCACGCGCATTCTTCTTGCTCCTTGCTCCACATCGCCTGGAATAGTTAGGCGTCCTGTCAAACCTTCTCTGGTTGGTTGTTCGCTTTGGAAAACTAATTCTCCAGAATCATCGAAATCTTTGTCGCCATTAAAATCAATCCAAACCATCCATTGTTCCCGATATTGTTGTCTTCTAAAACCAGGTGCTAGACGAATGGAAGGGGTACTTCCTCTTTCTAAATCAGTTGATAGTTCTGTATAATCTCCATAACCATTATCTCTCTCTGTCTCATTATCAATGTCGCCAACTGCCACTCTTGCAATCCATTCATATTTGACATCTTCGCCACCACTTTTACAATATTTATCAACATCACCACCGTCATCTCCATCACCATCTCCATCGCCGTCATCGCCGTCATCGCCGCCACCACCATCATTTCCAGTGAGCGGAAAGCGTGGATTGATCCAGTACCAAGTATTGTCGCTTTCGTTGCTTTCTTCCACTTCTTCTCCAGAATCAATGATGTACCCTAGGTAGTAATTTCCAACTGGAACATCGGCTTGTCCTAAATCAGTTTGTATTTCTACACCATAATTTTCACCAACATTTAGTAGTGGAATTGCTTTGGATGCTACTAAATAATCCGAAGAAGAAAAGCTGTTATCTACAGATAAGTAAAATGAAATTTGACAAGGAGTAGAGCGTCCTTCTCCTTTGTTAGTTACTAATACGGCAGCATTTACGTTTAAACCTGAAGAGTTCATATTATCGCTCAATTTGGTCAAGTTAGGCATACCAAATCCACCGCCACCGCCGCCATTATCATCTCCGCCGCCGCCATTGTCACCGCCATCATCACCGTCGTCATTGCACTCATCTGGATTAGCGTTCAAACAACTTGCACTATTTACTTTAGACCGAATTAAATCACCAGGCTTCTGTCCAAATCCTTTGTTGAAATCAATACCGAATTGTGTCAAGTGACAATAGCTCATAATCGTTCCACCTCCATTTGGGGCAGGTCCTCTCGGGCAGGCTCCTTCGGAAGCATAGCAACCATCAATCGCGCCTCCTGGCCAAGAGCAACTATGTGTGTGTGGAGAACCTAGGTTGTGTCCCAACTCATGCGTTACTACCTCTACTGTCCAAGAGTAGGTTGGAAATTGGGAGAAAGAATTACGAATATTAGAGTAGGAAACAGCGTAGCTCGGCGTACATAAAACACCGACAAAAGCGACTCCACCATTATTGTTTGGCACGGTGGAAAGCAACTGCGCAATGTCGCCATCGAAAGAACCTCCTAAGCGACTTCTAAAAGCGTAAAGTGCAGAAGTAGAGGAAGTTGTGGGGTAGCTATCTTGGGTTGTCCAAACACGAATTTTGGATAATTTTACAATGACGCCATCATTTTTATAAAGCAGTTTTACGACATTGAACATCGCCGTAGTAAAGTCCAAAACTTCACTTTCATCACTCCCATTGTCTAAGTACATTCTATAATCTGCTTCGAAGTAGATATTAACAACTTTGCAATCATTGTGTATTTTATTTCCAAATGAAGGAGGAATACTGTCATCAACCGCTGGTAAATCATCAGCAGCACACTTACTTGTGTTTTTAATAGTCATATCTTGTGTGTTATACAAAATATATTCACTGCTGGCGGGAAATCGATCTTGTTTCAGATGTCCAAGCACTATTTTTTCTCCATTTACAGCAAAAATACCATAAACTTTATCCTCAAAAATACTGACTGCAGCTAGAGACTTAGGATTATTTGCTAAATAGCCATGATAATAGGCTCCTCGCTCGTATGGATGCACATTTCCATCTTGATTGTCCGCATAAAACTCATCGGCGAACAAATTTTCTCGGAATAAATCTACTCTCAACGTCTTGCCATCAGCTTGCGGAATTTCTAAGCGTAGTTCATCGGGGCGTTCGAGACTTAGTTTTTTGAGTTTTCCTTTATCCAATTGTAGGAAAGTAGCTTTGGATACGTAGGATTTTGTAATGCTGGAATTTTGAGGAGCTAATTCAAATAATTGTTCCACCAAATCTGGAGCATCTGGGGCAGGTCGGCTGGTTTGATTTTGGGCATAGGCGGTGCTTGAAAGGAGCGTAAACAATCCAAGCAGCCCGATTAAAAAGTGTTGATATACTTTCATCGCTAAAGGCTTTGTATGTGTGATTTAAATGTTTGTTGGATTGCTGAATCTGTCTTTATGGTTCTGCATTGCCAGTAGGCTTAGCAATCGCTGTACTTTTACCAATCCTATGCAGTATCTCTTTTTCCGATTAGTGGCGTAGTCTTCAATTGGTGATGCTCAGATAATAGTATGGTAGGATAACTATCGAAAATGAATCTTCGTGTGCAAGTTGTTATACTTTTAGATACAAGATTTGAGATAATAAGATTTGAGACGCAAATGTTTCAAAAATTATTTTCTAAACCGTCAACATCTAAAACAATATCAAACTGCGATTTTTGTCTTTTTTTGTGTCTATAAAGTGCTGTGCTAATGTGTTTGTTTCTAAAAGAATTTCTTAGCTCTCTCTTAAAACAGTTGCAAGATAGGGCGATAATATAGAATGTACCAGAAAGTATTAGCATACGGCCACTTTGACCTACGTATTGGCATTGCTATACTAGAAAGGGGGTAGTTTTTTGGGAATAGTTTTTCTTAAAAATGAGCGATTTTCTATGTTTAAAGTTATTGGACAACGAGAAGTTATCCAGTAACGGTAGGACTACAAAGCTGCAACAATACCTTTCAGTAGCGCATCTGCATCCATTTCTCCGAGTCCATCTACACCTAAGCGAACGACTACCGTATTCTGCGAAGGCAAAATAAAAACATACTGCCCATCAAAACCTCTTGCCCAAAACATATCCTTAGGTGCAGAAGGAAATTTGCTGCCTTGATTTGTCCAAAAATGTGCACCGTAATCGCCTTCTGAGTGTTTCGCAGGCGTTTTAGTGTATTCTACCCAACCTTCTGGAAGGATACGTTCGCCATCCCAAATTCCATCATTCAAATAGAGCAATCCAAAGCGTGCCCAATCTCTAGGCGTTGCAAATGCATAAGAAGAACCAACAAAAGTACCGCTTGCATCTGCTTCCAGTCTAAAACTTGGAGCATTGATTTTAGCGAACAGTGATTGGTAAGAAAAGTTCCAGTATGCTTCGTTGGAATCAAATTGCTGACGCACGATTTCTGATAAGATATTACTCGTACCAGAGGAGTAGTAATGTTTTGAACCAACTTCTGCTTCCAAGGGCTTATTGATTGCATATTTTCCCATTGCTGATTCCTCAAAAAGCATTTTCGTCACATCAGAACGTTTGGCGTATTCTTCCACAAATTCCAAACCGCTACTCATTTGCAATAAATCGTTGATCGTAATTTGCTTTCGGTCGTCTTTTTGCCATACTGCAATTGGCGCGCTTTTTTGAATATCTAGTCTTCCTTGTTGGACAAGTATGCCAATCAGTGCATTGGTGATACTTTTGTGCATTGACCAACCTAATTGTATTGTGTTTTCATCAAAACCTTCTTTGTAGCGTTCTGCAAGTAAAACATTATCTTTCACAACAACGACAGCGCTCGTACTTGGATAGCTAAAGGCTTCGTCCAGGGTTTCTTCTAATAATTTTGAGTCGCTAATTGCTAGTGTGGTATCTGGTAAACCTTCTCCGAAAGGGAAAGCATTCTGGGAGTTTTCGGCAGGGAAACGGATAGCGCTTTCTAGTTGGTAAGACTCTGCTTCTTTGTTTTCTAAGTAGCAACCCAATTCTCCTCGATACTTTGCCGTTTGTTTAATAATACCCAAAACTGAACTGGTCACCAACTGATTTTCTCTATCCACTTTGACCTTCGCGTATTTCAATAGACCGTATCCTACATCTTGGGTTCTGATCTGTTCCAAAGGGCGTTCTGCTAAGAAAACGCAAGAGCAAACGTTTTTGGCGACGTAGCCAGTGAGAATTTTGAGTTGGGGTTTTAGGAAATAAAGAGCTAGGATAAATAGCACTCCAGTGATGAAAAGTATCTGCAGCAAAGGTTTTACGATTTTCATTTTTATTTGTAATTTTAAAAGGCGAAGATAAGAGATCATCTCACATTTTGCCTCCTGTAATATTCCGTGTTGCGGCTTTTTAGAATGAGCATACAGAATCTAGGTGGTACATCTAGACTCTCGGTATTTATTGCTTAAAGAGCCTGACGAAACTGCTCAAAATTTGAATACTTTATAAATGCGATTCTTCAGAAAGAAAAGGCAGAAAGAAATTAGTCAACATCGATTCAGCAGATATGTCCTCTACGCAGTCGGTGAAATATTCATCGTCGGAGTCGGGGTGTATTTAGCGGTATTGCTTAACAACTGGAACAACAATACCAATACACAAGCAGATATTCACAAATATGCATTACGGCTAGATAAAGAAATAGATCGGGAGAAAGAAATGGTGCAGTACAATTTCGATTACCTAAAAGATAGCACCATTAATATGTTAATTACAGCGAGACGAATTGTTATCAACGAAACAGAAGACTCCCTTCATCTGATTGAGGATGTACTCAATGAAACCGTTTATCCCGTAGAAATAATATCAGAGATGCCCGTTCTTAATGAATTTATAGACAAAGGCTATTTGTCTTTTATAGATGACGAGGAGATGAATAAATTATTTTGGTATCATAATATTTTTAGGTCTCAGGCAAAAAAAAATGAAGAGCGATTAGAAAATTTCCAACAACTACATATGCATCCTTTATTGATGGATAAAATAAGCTATGGTAAATATATATCCTTTTCGGGATACCAGTTGAATCACAGAGGCGATCGCTCCGATTTGAAAAATTTACTGGAAGATCAATCCTTCGAGAATATGATTACTTTACTGATTCTCCATTATGAAGATGATGTACGCATCTACGAGAATTATATAAAGGTACTCGATGAAATACAGAAAAGAATGAAGGAAATCGTGCTACAACCTTAGAGCATGTCTAAACTCTATCGTCCTGATAGCCAATATTTTATGAACCTGCCGTTGAAACAATTTATTCATTTAGCTCGCTAAACTCATAAATTCTTTCTTAGGCAGAACCACAACCTATTGACGATCAGTTAAATAAATTTTTAGACAAGCTCTTAATGTTAGAATGTTAAATCCACAAATCCACAAAAAAAATCTTCCCTCTCAT
>JBCDFY010000331.1:0-6814 GCA_039176995.1 Bacteroidota bacterium | reverse complement strand
TGAAAATTTATTTTTCAATTTGTTTTTGATGGTTCAATATCCTTACATCTCTTAGTGGTTCAAAGAAAAACTCAATCCCTCAAAACTCAAAACTAAACAAATGAAGAAAAAACATCTCATATTACGCATACAGCAACTCAGTTGGGCAGCCGTGCTACTCATCATGGTGATGCTCGTGTCTTCTGCCGTGAATAAGCGACAGGAAACACGTTCTGCGAGAGAGATGGAGATCAATATCGAAACCGAAACAGCAGCAGACAGTAGCCTCATTACCAAACTAGAAATCGAAGAATTGTTACAAACGAGTTTCAATTACAGCATACTAGACAGTGAATTGAAGCGCATTGATGTGCAACGTGCAGAGCGCGTTTTGGAAAAAAATCCCTTTGTCAAAAATGCGGATGTATTCATTGATAATCGCGGAAAAATCAACATCAATGTCGAGCAAAGAAAACCTGTATTGCGCGTAATGGACAGCGAAGGGCGCAGTTATTATTTAGACGCTTCAGGCAATTATATGCCGCTTTCCACGCATTATACGGCAAGGGTTTTGGTGCTGACAGGCTACATTCGACCACACGAACCCAACTTCATCAACGATCCTCGGAATATGCTGAAAAACCTCTTTGATTTGACAACGATTTTGAGGAAGGATGAATTTTTTAATCACATGATTGAGCAAGTTCATGTGGCACAAAATGGAGACATCCTATTCATTCCAAAACTAGGAAAACAACAAATCCTTTTTGGAAAATACTTGAACATTGATGCAAAACTCCAGCGCTTAAAAATATTTTACAATGAAGCGATGCCTCAAGCAGGCTGGACAAAATACAAACAGATTGATATTAGATTTAAAAACCAAATAGTTTGCAAAAAATAAGAGCGTGAAATCTTGGAGATTTCTAAAAATCTCCAAGATTTAGAACGCCCAAATCTTAAACAACGAATTATGACTGAACAGAGAAATCCTATTGTAGTAGCACTGGACATCGGAACGACGAAGGTCTGTGCGGTGGCGGGTCGCAGAAGCGAGCACGGGAAAATTGAAGTATTAGCAACGGGAAAGGTAGAATCCGTTGGCGTGTTGAGGGGCGTGGTCTCCAATATTGAGAAGACCGTAAAAGCAATTTCTAGTGCCATTGAGATTGTGCGACAAGCGGTGAAAGAGGATTTTACACACGTTCATGTCGGCATTGCTGGACAGCACATCAAGAGCTTACAACACCGAGGCATCTTGACGCGCGAAAGCAATCATACCGAAATCAGTGAGCGCGATATTCAGCGTCTGATTCACGATATGCACAAATTGGTATTGCCGCCTGGGGATAAAATTTTGCACGTTATTCCGCAAGAATATACCGTGGATAATGAGCAAGGCATCACCGATCCAATTGGAATGTCAGGCATTCGCTTGGAAGCGAATTTCCATATTATTACTGGTCAAATTACCGCTTCGAATAATTTATATCGCTGCGTAGAACGCTCTGGACTCAAAGTGGCAAGCATGACACTAGAACCGATTGCTTCTGCGGCTTCTGTGCTAAGTCAAGAAGAGAAAGAAGCGGGCGTTGCGCTAGTAGATATTGGAGGTGGCACTACGGATATTACCATTTTTCAAGAAGGCATCATTCGTCATACTGCAGTGATTCCTTTTGGCGGAAATGTCATCACCAAAGATATCAAAGATGGTTGTCGAGTGATGGAACACCAAGCAGAAAAACTAAAAGTAAAATTTGGTTCTGCCTTAGCGGATGAAGTGTACGATAATCGCATCATTACGATTCCAGGTTTGCGTGGGCGCGATCCAAAAGAAATTTCTGAAAAGAACTTGGCACGCGTGATTCAAGCAAGAGTGGAAGAAATTCTGGATTATGTCTTTTGGGAAATCAAGCGTTCTGGTTTCGAGCGCAAACTGATTGCGGGTATTGTCTTGACAGGTGGTGGCGCATTGATGAATCACATCGAAGAAATGGCCGCTTACCACATTGGAATGCCAACTAGGATTGGAATTCCTGTGGAGCATTTAGCACATGGCTATACGGAGCAAATTTGCAGTCCAATTTACTCTACGGCAGTTGGTCTATTGATGAAAGCTGTAGAAGATATTGAGGAAGGACGCATCAAAGTGAAAGAGCCAAAAAAAGTGGAAGAACCTGTTCTACAAGCCGTTGAAGAAGAGCAAGACCCTTCTGGCAAATGGTACGAAAACGTATTCAAGAAAACCAAAGAGTGGTTTGAAGCAGAACCCGATCCAGAATTTTAGGAAATGTTTATTTGTTTATCTGTTGATTCGTTTATTTGAACGCGACAGTTAAACGGTTAAACGATTAAACAAATCAACAAAAAAGAACAAACCATGATATTCAATCTAATAGATGAAACCAACGAAGCTCCAATCATAAAAGTAATCGGTGTAGGTGGTGGCGGTAGTAATGCAGTCACGCATATGTTCAACCAAGGCATCGTAGGCGTAGATTTTGCTATTTGCAATACCGATGCGCAAGCGATGAACTTAAGTCCAGTGCCTGTGAAAATTCAATTGGGACCTGGATTAACGGAAGGTCGCGGAGCAGGTGCAAAGCCGAATATTGGAAAATTGGCTTGCGAGGAAAGCATTGAAGAAGTCAAGCAGTACTTATCCAACAACTGCAAGATGCTATTCATTACGGCTGGAATGGGTGGTGGAACAGGAACGGGTGCAGCACCAATCATTGCGCGCACCGCCCGTGAAATGGACATCTTGACCGTAGGTATCGTGACCACACCTTTCACTTTTGAAGGTCGTCGTCGTGCAGGACAAGCACAAGAAGGACTGGAGGAATTTAAGAAGCAAGTAGATACTTTGATCGTCATTTCCAATGATCGTTTGCGTCAGGTTTATGGTAATTTGATGTTGTCTCAAGCCTTTTCTCAAGCCGATGATATTTTGACGACTGCGGCGAAAGGTATTGCAGAGATCATCACCGTTCCAGGTTATGTAAACGTGGATTTTGAAGATGTAAATACGGTTATGCGAGATAGTGGTGCAGCTATCATGGGAACTGCTGCGGCAGGTGGAGAAGACCGTGCGAAAGTAGCAGTAGATCAAGCCTTGAACTCACCATTATTGGAGGACAATGATATTCGTGGTGCGCAGCATATTTTGCTGAATATTACCTCTGGAACAACGGAGGTGACCATGGACGAGGTGTTCGAGATCACGGAATTTGTACAAGAAGAAGCAGGCTATGGTACGGATTTGATTTGGGGAAATTGTTATGATGAATCTTTAGGAGATAAGCTGTGTGTGACCGTCATTGCGACAGGTTTTGAGAAAAACCGTAAAAAGCAAGCAGCGGAAGGCAAAAATGCCAATGATGATCGCATTGTCGTTTCTCTGGATGATGATCCAAATGCAAGACGCAGTCCACTAGCAGATGTTTCCAATATTGGAGAAGAAGAACCTTCCAATACTTTTGAGTTTGATAGCATTCGCGCGCGTGTAGATCGCTATTCTTATCAAGAGCCTTATGTGAAAGATGAGGAGAAAAGTCAAGAGGAAGAAATGATGCGTAGAAGAAGAGAGATGGAGCAAAAGCGCAGAGAGAAATTACGCAATTCTAATGTGAAGTTGAATAATCCAAAGGTTATCAACGAATTAGAAAACGAACCTGCTTACTTGCGTAGAGGCATTGACTTGGATGAGGTGCATCATGCAGATAGTCAAGAGTATTCCGTTTGGACGATTTCAGATGATGAAGAACCACAAATTCGTGCGAATAATTCGTATTTGCATGATAATGTGGATTGATTTTGATACTACTAGACTCTTAGATACTAGAGCCGAGACGGGATTCAGTGAAAATTGAAAAAGTACTAAATAACTGGCATATTAGGCGTTGAATACGGGTTGTGTTCAACGCCTTTTTGTTTTAATATTTTATGGAATTTTATTAGATTTGAAGAGCAACGTATTCATTAATCCTCCCAAATTTATCCTTTATGAATTCTGTTAAAGTAAAATTTCCAAAAGGCTTCACAGACGAGAGCTTTTATAGATTTTGTCGTTTGAATGAAGATTTACAAATGGAAAGAGAAGCGGACGGAAGAATTCTGATTAAAAGTTTGACTTCATCACAACTGAGCAGTTTTAATGCAGAAATCAACACAGAAGTCAATATTTGGAATCGAGAAGAAAAGCCTGGGAAAGTATTTGATTCCAACGGTGGTTTTACTTTACCCGATACTTCCGTAAGAGGACCAGACACTGCTTGGATTGCTATCGAACGTTGGAAAGCCTTACCTAAAGAAGATAGAAAACGCTTCGCTCACATCTCTCCAGACTTTGTTATTGAAATTCGTTCAGAAACAGACAATCTCGAAATCCTACAAGAAAAAATGAGCGATTACATCAAAAATGGCGTTCGATTAGCTTGGTTAATTGATCCTCACAATCAGCAAACCTTCATCTATCGCATTAATGGAACGATTGAATTGGTAGATTCTTTTGAAAAAGTACTTTCTGGGGAAGATGTATTGGAAGGTTTTGAATTGAAGTTAAGTGATTTGTGGGAGGAAGAGGATTAAGATTAGAATAGCCAAGTCAGCCCATAAGCTCTTACAAGCCAAGAGCAGGTTGTTGAGGGATTCAGCAGAAATAGTGTGGAAGAGAGCGATTTATTTAATAGACAACTATTTCTCAAAAATAAGTGTTCTGGATTTAAATATTTCAGAGATAAATTCATATAATATTATGAGCATACAAGCCATCAAAAAGGAAGTCAATCATCTTTCAAAGTCCGAGCAAAAGGAGCTGCTACACTACATGGTGGAGGTAATAGCAGGTGCAAATGATGAGCTATCTCTTGCGTGGAAGCGAGAAATTGATGATCGAATTGCTGCCTACAAAAGAGGTGAAATGCAGACTTACAGCAGATCGGAGGCTTTAAAATTTGCTTTTCGTAGATGAGATATAGATTGATTTTCACTGAAATTGCACTTGAAGAATTTCAAGAAGCAGTAGATTGGCACAAAGAAAAAAGTAGTCGTCCAGTAGAAGAATTGGAAGAGTCAATTGAGCACTTGTTTAATCGCATTGAAGATAATCCCTTCCAATTTCCTATACTTTATGACGATAGAAGAAAAGCAATAGCATTAGAATTTCCTTACAAAATCATTTTCTATTTAGAAGACGATACTGCTGTAATTATTGCCTTTGTACATCATAGTCGCGATCCTCGAAAGTGGAGTGGAAGATGAATATTTATATTCTAAAATGGATCAGAAAACCGCTCTGCCCTCAACATATTTTCATCGGTCAAGGTCTTCAAAAAGGCAATCAAATCCTGTTTTTCGTGGTCGCTTAAATTTAAGCGTTTAGGTTTATAGGGAATCATGCTTCTATCAAGTAGATATCCATTCAGGTCGTTATGATTTTTCACTCCATGATCGTAGTGATTGACTACTTCTTCCAAAGTTGAGAAACGACCATCGTGCATATAAGGCGCTGTCAACTCTATGTTTCTTAGACTTGGAATTTTAAAATTTCCATTCCGAGCACCTCTATCTTTATATTCTAAATCTAAACCAATATTGGCTGTCCAACTACTGGTAAAGTGCGGCTCATTATGACAACCCTCACAGCCTGCTTTTCCGAAGAACAAAGCCATTCCATTGGCTTCACTTCTAGTAAAATTAGCAAATTCAGTAGTTACTCCTTTATCATATTTGGAATCGTAGCAATAAATGGATTTAACAAAAGTGGCAATCGCAGTAGATAAATTTTGTTCAGTGATTTCAGCTCTTCCGAATACCTCCTCAAATAGAGGCGGATAAGAGGTAGATTGTTGAAGTTTCTGAGTAAGTTGTTCTAAGTTTTCGATTCCCATTTCAATATGGTTTTGAATGGGTTTCATTACTTCTTGCTCTAAGCCATCACCGCTAAAATCCCAGAAGAAACGACGCTGAAATCCCAAATTGACTAATGCCATTGAATTGCGTGTTGTTTGCTCTCCAAATAAACCTGTGCTAAATTGTAAATTATCAGAGAATGCTTTGGGTTGTTGATGACAAGTAGCACAGGAAATCAAGTTATTCTTAGAGAGCATCGGATCGTAAAATAGTAATCTCCCGAGTGCTGCTTGACGATTAGCTAGCTCTTCATTATATATCCACATCCTTTCCTTCTTCAGATGTGCAGGCACTTCTCTATTGAAATAATCAAATTCCTCTAAACTTAGATTCTCCGTTTGCCTAGCAGCTTGAATTTCGTCTTTTTGGCAGTTTGTTAATACTAGGAGAAAGGCTAAGAAAGCGAATGATAGAGTAAGGTGCGTTTTCATAAGAGCATTTTTTAGAATTTATAGAACAAGGCGATACTGGTTGGTAATCTTGAGATGTCGTCATAAGTAATTTCCTTATCGGTCGCCGTATCGCCAATGGCGTTTTCATCGAATTTGGTATCTTCTATCGTAAGAGCTGCTCTAATGTAATAGTTCAACTCAGTAAAAATACCCAAACGATCATTGAAATTATATTGCAATCCAATAAAAGGACCAACGCCAGTTGTCAATCGGTAAGTAGCTTTAAAGTTACCGTCTTCTGCTCCCTTGGAGCTTTCTCCAACTCTAGTCGTACTGTAAAAAGGTCTGAGCAACCAATCCACACCATAAAAGATCACGGCATTTTTAAAAACGTCTTTTTGTTTTCCCCAGCCGACTCGATAGCTAATGTCTAATCCATTGTTATTTCGAGATAAGTCCGTCTGATTGCGGTCAAAGGAACCACCGAAGCCAATATCTAAACCCATGCGCAGTATCTTCTTATTGGGACG
>JBCDFY010000330.1:0-6816 GCA_039176995.1 Bacteroidota bacterium | reverse complement strand
CTTCGCTTTCATTAATAAAAGAAATCAAGCAGCATATCAAAAAAATCACGAACGCGATGGTTACGTCCAGTTGCCGTAAATGTTTTTTCATTACCAAAACCGTTTAATTACTAGTGTCTATTTTATGTCTTTATGGTCACAAGGTAAAGAAACATATCCTAAAACACACAATTTGGGACGGTTAAAAATTAAGCCTACTTTTAATATGTAATTAAAAGTAGGCTTATTTCTTTGATATTATTGTCCTGTTAAAACCAAAAGATTAGAAGGAAAAAACTTAGTACTCATCCTCGTTAAACAGGAAATCATCCTTTCTAGGAAAATCTGGCCAGATGTCTTCAATCACCTCGTAGATTTCTCCTTCATCTTCCATCTCTTGCAGATTTTCAATGACTTCGAGTGGAGCACCCGAACGAATTGCGTAGTCAATAAGTTCATCTCTCGTCGCTGGCCAAGGGGCATCTTCTAAATGATGCGCAAGTTCTAGAGTCCAATACATATACTCCGTAAATAATTAAATTCTAAAAGAAAAATATTTGTTCCATTTCGATAAACGTCGAAATCGAAAATTGTTTTATTGGAAGCAAAAAAAATTATAAAATTAGCATCGCATCACCATACGTGAAGAAGCGATATTTGTTTTTAATAGCTTCTTGATAAGCATCCATCATCAAATCATAACCTCCAAATGCACAGACCATAATCATCAGACTCGACTTAGGCAAGTGCATATTTGAAATCATACAATTCGCAACACTGAAGTCATAAGGTGGATAGATAAATTTATTCGTCCATCCTTCTGCCGTCTTCAACATTCCTTCTGCGGAAACCGCAGTTTCTATGGAACGCATACTCGTCGTTCCTACACTACACACCTTCTTGCCCGCTGATTTCGATTTGTTCACTTTAGCGACTGCATCTTCTAAGATTCTAAAGTATTCTGCGTCCATTTTGTGCTTCGACAAATCTTCTACATCTATACTTCGGAACGTTCCCAGACCTACATGCAATGTAAGTTCTGCAAAATCAATTCCTTTGATCTCTAGCCGTTTCAACAACTCTCTGCTGAAATGTAAGCCTGCCGTAGGAGCAGCAACTGCACCTTTTTCTTTAGCAAAAACGGTTTGATAACGTTCGATATCTGAGGGCTCCGAAGGACGACCAATTTCCTTTGGCAAAGGCATATTGCCCAAGTAGTTAAGTTGCTTCTGAAACTCTTCTTCTGTGCCATCAAAAAGAAAACGAATCGTTCTACCTCTTGAGGTTGTATTATCTACAACTTCTGCAATGAGCAATTCATCATTTTTCTCGTCGCCAAAGTACAATTTGTTACCAACTCGGATCTTTCTTGCAGGATCTACCAATACATCCCAAAGTCTCACCTCATTGTTCAACTCTCGAAGCAAGAAAACCTCAATTTTTGCTCCAGTTTTTTCCTTTTGTCCATACAATCGGGCAGGAAATACTTTAGTATTATTGAAAATCATCACATCTCCATCGTCGAAATACTCCAAAACCTCCTTGAACTGCCTATGCTCAATTTCTCCACTATCTCTATGGATGACCATCAATCGAGATTCGTCTCTGTTCTTCGCAGGATATTTAGCAATCAACTCTGGCGGCAAATCAAAATTAAACTGTGATAACTTTGTTCTCATGCAATATGCTTTTCTTCTATAATTTTAATGAACAATCAGAAGGTCAATTCTTCTAGTCGCTATGTGCTTTCCGTTTTGGCGTGCAAATGTAACCGTCCAAACTTAGAATTCACAGAAAATAATACATTCATCTGGACATAAGGTTCTTTATTCCCGATTTTTTTTGCAATTTCCGCTCTTTGGACAGGTATTTCTACTTTGGTCACTCTACAAAGTACCAAATTGATTAACTTCTAAATAATTGTTTACCACATAGGTTATATAGTATTTTCACATAGATCGCATAGTATATCAGGTCACTCTAATTTTTGTACAAATGCTGATTACAAACACTTGCCATAGTGACCAAAAAATCTATTCTCACTCCAAACACTTAATCCTAACTATGCGTGCTATGTGAATTCAACTATTATGACTATTGTGGTCAATACTTACAAAAACTTTTCTAATACTATGAACTTCAAGAATAAAGTCGTTTTAATCACCGGCGCAGCTTCTGGAATTGGTCGCACTACGGCTCTAGCATTCGGAAATCAAGGCGCAAAGGTCATCGTTTCAGATATAGACGATCGACAAGGAAAAGAAGTTGCAGAAAAAATCAATTCGATGGATGGCGAGGCACTTTTCGTGGAAGCCAATGTAGCAGATTTTGATGTAGTCAACAACTTAGTGCAGACTGCTGTAAAACATTTTGGTCGTTTAGATATTGCTGTCAATAATGCAGGAATTGGACCGAATAAAACTGCAAAAACCGATCAGCACAGACTCAAAGATTGGGACAGAGTCATTGCAGTGAATCAAACGGGGGTCTTTTATTGTATGCAGCTAGAATTGCAACAAATGCTTCAACAAGGAGGAGGCGTCATCGTTAATATTGCTTCTGTGGCAGGTTTGAAAGGTTTACCGAACAATTTAGCATACACTGCAAGCAAACACGCTGTCGTTGGAATGACTAAAACTGCGGCGCTGGAATATGCTAGAAAAAATATCCGTATCAATGCAGTCTGTCCGGTCTTCACTAACTCTCCAATGCTGGAACAATTGTTTAGTTCAAAAGAAGGTCTGCGAGAGAAATTAGTCTATACCATTCCTATGGGAAGATATGGAGAAACTCAAGAAATCGCTGATACCATTTTATGGTTGAGTTCGGAAAATGCCAGTTTCATCACTGGGCAATCCATCGCAGTGGATGGTGGAATGATGGCATAAGTATGGGCTACTTTTGGTAATGAAAGATATATTCTTTAGGAAAAATGCCTACTCTTTTATAATCACTGCGATTGAGAAATTGCTCTAATTTTTTAACTTGTGTTTTGACGTACATAACTTGACTGTAATGCGCTTGTTCACTCATTAAATCATGCACATCTTCTAGGAGTCCATTGATTTTTTCTTTGGGTAGAAAAGAGAAAGGAATCGAAACAATGACTGCATCAACTGGTGTGAAAATGTATTTTTTGATGCTTTCTGCACCGTCGTTCACGATGGTCAAACGGTCATCTTGCAACTCTTGCTTTACGTGCTCGCAAAACTCTTTTTTGATCTCAAAAGCATACAATTTCGAGTCAACTGCCATACGTCCCAATATTTCTCTTGTAATATTGCCATATCCCATCCCAAATTCCACAATGACTTTTCCTGATTCTTTTGGAACGTACTTACAAATCTCAATTTCGACTGCTCTACTCGTTTCTTTGAACGCTCCTGTAACAAAGAAGTTTTTGGTAAACGCCAACGAAGTTTTAAGTTTTTGCTTGAATGTATTTTTCATTTTGTTGACTGTCGTTTATGGTTCTTGACGTTTATAATTGGAGGTTGCTTTTTTAAAACACCTACTAGAAATGTTCTGTTCAACCACTCAAAAAAGATGCAAAAGTAATCAAGTGTTCCTAAAATTGTTTGCTTCAAGTGAACTACTCGACAAAGCGCTTATTTAATTACCTTCGCCGTTTAATTTTTGATTATATGAAGTATTGGACACGCAAACTTATCAAACCAGGAGATTTAAACGCTAATAATACCCTCTTTGGAGGGCAATTACTCAAATGGATAGATGAAGAAGCAGGTATTTATGCGATGACCAAACTGGATAGTAAACGAGTAGTCACGAAATACATCTCTGAAATCAATTTTGTCAGTTCTGCAGTACAAGGAGATGTAATAGAAGTAGGCTTAGAATTTTTGGATATTGGCACCACTTCTATCACCTTTAAATGTGCTGTGAGGAATTTATTTTCTAAGAAAGCTATCATTACGCTAGACAAGATTGTGTTTGTGAGAGTGGATGAAGATGGCAAGCCTTCACCGCATGGAAAGACACGAGTAGATATTGAAGGAGATAGTTAAAATGATACACCCTCTTCCATAAAAAGTGAGATAATTATAAAGTTTCATTGACTGAGGTGCTGGTCATCAAACTGGCATCTATTGCGGAAATCAATTATATTTGTTAGAGTGCTTTCTCTCCGTAGAAAAAGACAAAGATAGAATATATGGCTTCTGGAAGTGCAATACAAGTCGAAAAGGATAGAATAGAAGAGGCAATAGGATCTCCTTACATTTCTTTAGAGCGATTCTTAGGATCGTATGCTGAAGTAGAAGATGGATATAAATATGAGTGGAATGATGGGAAAGTTGAAAAATGGGAAAAAACGAACCAAGAACAAACTGTAACTTTCTTTTTATTATCGCGTCTGTTTAATAAAACAAAAATGTACCAAGAAGGCGGTGGTCTGACTGCCGAAACAGATATGATGACCACTGATAAGCAACTTAGAAGACCCGATTTAGCTATTTTCACGGGAGAGCAAATAAAAAAGATGAGTTCAGAAAATCAAATTGCGCCTTGGGTAGCAGAGGTGATTTCTGGCAGCGATAATATCAACAAAGTCGAAGAGAAATCAGATGAATATTTTGCCGCAGGCGTTCAAGTTGTTTGGCGTATTTTTCCGTCAGCAAGAAAAGTAGTCGTTTACACTACGAACAGCATAAAAGAATGCAGAGGTTCGGATATTTGTAGTGGCGCACCTGTTTTAGATGATTTTGAAATCAGTGCTGATGAGATTTTTGCATCTTTCAAAGAAGTGAAATCATAGTTTAAAAGATGGTATATGCTCAAACTACTATCGAATAATGTCGAATACCCTCAAACTAACTCTCCCATCTGCACCTTCCACAAGTCCGCATAAATCCCGTCCTGTTCTAGCAATTCCTCATGCTTCGCTTGCTCCGCAATTGCACCATTTTCTAATACAACGATTCGATCAGCATAGCGAATAGTGGAGAGCCTATGTGCAATAATAATCGCCGTTTTACCTTTTGTCAATTGTTTTAGACTTTGTTGTATTGCGCGTTCCGTTTCCGTATCCACTGCGCTGGTTGCTTCATCTAAAATCAAGATCGGTGCGTCTTTCATAATTGCTCTGGCGATACTCAGTCGTTGCCGCTGACCGCCCGATAATTTTATACCGCGTTCGCCAACAATTGTATCATAAGCATTAGGCAATTGCATAATAAAATCGTGAAGCTGTGCTTTCTTCGCAGCCAATACGATTTCTTCTTTTGTCGCGTCAAATTTTCCGTAGGCGATATTTTCCCGAATCGTGCCATGAAACAGATAAACTTCCTGACTCACCAAAGCAATATTCGAGCGAATCTGTTGAATAGGGAGTGCTTTGATGTCGATGCCATCCAATAAAATTTGTCCTTGATTAACATCATAAAATCGTAACAGCAATTTAACTAAAGTGGATTTCCCACCGCCTGTCGGTCCAGCAATACCAATAATTTCTCCTGCTCGGATATGCAAATCAATTCGTTTGAGAATAGGCAAGTTCTCCTTGTACTCAAAATGAACATTTTGGAAATAAATATCGCCCGAAAGTCGAGAAAGTCGAGTAGGATTTTCAGCATCTACAATTTCATTCTTAGCATCCAATAGTGCAAAAATTCTCCTCGCAGAAGCTCTTGCGCGCTCATACTCATCTGAAATCGTTCCCAAACGTGTCACGGGCCATAACATTCGCTGAATCATCATGGCAAAGAAAGCCAAACCGCCGAGTGTAAATCCGTTCATATCATTCACCACCCAATACGCACCAAGCACCAGAGTTCCTGCAAATCCCAAAGCAATGAACATTCTAATAATCGGCACATAGAGCGAACTCCAGCGGATCGCTTTAAAATTGGCGTTACGATAGTTCTCAGATGCTCTTGCTACGCGTTCCGTTTCATAAGCCTCTGCCGTGAAACTTTTAATCACACTAATTCCTGAAATGTTATTCTCCAAACGATTACCCAAAATACCAACACCTTCTCGCACCTCTTTGTAATAAGGTGCAACTTTCCGCTGATAGTAAATACTTCCCAAAATGATAAATGGAATTGGCAAAATACCAAGCAGACCGAGCGTCAAATTAGAGGCACAAAGCGACCAACCTGCAAAAAGTATCAAGATGAACAATTGAAGAATATCGTTGAGGTTCGTATTCAGAAAACGCTCCAGTTGATTGATGTCATCATTGAGCATAGACATTAAATTGCCTGTACGCTGATTCTCAAAATAAGCCAATTCTCGGTCTTGCATTTTAGAGTACGCATCTATCCGCAGATCGTGTTGCACCCGCTGTGCCAATCGCAAAAATTCGCGCTTAAAAATCCATTCAAATAAACTCTCTCCACCAAAAATCACAATAATCAATACTCCAATAAACAAAACAATGTTCCACACATCCTCAAAGCCCAAACCACTAATCCAACTAGGAATTTGACCACTTACGCTATCAATCAGCCAAGCCGTCAAAAAAGGCGGCATCAAATCAAAAATTTTATTGGTAACACTAGAAGAAACCGCGACGCTGAGACTGGTACGATAACGCCCAAGGTATTGAAATAGGCGTTTCATTGGGCGATCTTGCATATGAGTAGTTCTGTGTTTTGTGAATGGACAAGTTGTTGATGGGAATAACCTATGCTGTGGAGAAAAAGTTCAACTATATTTTTACTTTGCGAAACCAAATAACCACAAATCAATCTCCGTAACTCATAAGAAATAAATTTACAATTTGACTGATTTTCTATAATCATCAAACTAAAATTTTTACTTCGTAAAAATTTTAGTTTGATGGGACTTTCTGGAGGGGAACAAGGTGTTTTTGAT
>JBCDFY010000329.1:0-6827 GCA_039176995.1 Bacteroidota bacterium | reverse complement strand
CTTCACTCTTTTTTCAGTTGAGATAGAACGCAATCTAATATATCTTTGAATAGAATTTAATTCTCTTGAGAGTGGAATATACTTCTCAAAACTCTGTTCATAGTGTTCTCTCAAAAAAGTAGAAAATAAACTAGCATATTGTTCTGCTTTTGTGTGTTTTTTTTGCTCATGGAGGTACTTGATTTCCTTCATAATATTAGTGGCGGTATGAGCAGGTATTCTAGCGCGTATTGCCTGCTGATGAAGCTCTTCTGTTCGCTTTTCAAAGTATTTCATCTTAGTTTCGTAGATGGCTTTTTCCTCTATTACTAAGCGAGCTTTGTAAGATAGACCTAGCATGAAACATATATTTTCAATTAAAATTCCAAAGCGGACATAGTTTATCTTACTGCCCCAAATGGTAGTAGGACTCAGTAAATTTGTTTGGTCTAGATACCTCAACGAGTAATTCACAATGCCTCCTATCATGATTGCAATGGTACCAATAATAATATAATCGTATAAACGCTGGTATTTTGGTTCTTGTTTTTTCTTTGAGTATAGCATAGCGATAAGAATATAAATCACTATTCCAATCAATAAAATATTATAGTTGCGAATGAAACGATTGACTAAAATATGATCGAATAACCTACCAATCAAGAGCGTCAGTATCGGAAATACAAAAATTATATACATTAAGCGATTAATCAAATGATAAGTAGTGAGATTTTTCTCCTTAAAATTAAGAAAGCCTATTACAAAATAGGTGTACGCAACTCCTGTGATGGTATGGGCAAATGCTCGAAAATAATCGTGCCATTCTACTATGTTGTCAAAAATCCAATTGACCCTAAATCGTTCATCTAGTTGTTCTCCATGGTATAAGATCAAACCAAGTAGATAGACTGCGTACCAGATATAAGTAATATCATTAATGTAGTGATACTGAATAAGAATATATATGAAAAAATAAGTGAGTAGACTCACAAAAACAATTACAAAGACTCGCTTATGACGTTGTTCAAATTTCTTGTTGACTTTAAATTCATTTTCTATTTTGGTATTACTTAAATAAGGAAAGATGGTTTGCCTAAAGCTCCTTTTCTTTTCTACCTTAACCAAGAATTCTAGTTCCTTACCCTTTTTTTGTTGCTCAAAAGGTACACAACAATCATTACTCTTTAGATATGGATGTTTACGATAACGATTACATTTGCCACCACTGTGCGCCAAAAAAGTAATCTCGTCTTGATGGATTTGATAAAAAGTGGTCTTGAATGGATTACCAGAAGTAAAGAGATTTTCTCTTAAGCAAATCAAATTTTTCTCCTCTAGTTCTGCTTCCTCTACTCTGAGATACACCCAAACAATTGATCTTGGTTCAAGAACTTCTACCATCGAATCCTTCAAAGGATAAAAACCTTGCAACTTAAGAAGTTCGAATACTTTATCTACCGTTAATTGAGCCGTTTTATCTTGATAAAAAGATTTATTTCTGGGTAAAATTGGTTGTACTTGTTCGTGATAAACATATTCTTGTGCAGTATAGACCGGAGTAGTTTTAGTGTACTTTTTACCGACAAAGTAAATGCCCAATTCAACGACTACCAGCAACATAAAGAGAGAAGAATAGAGTGCTAGTCTCATTAAGCAAAAGATTTGGTTTGAAAGTTCTGCTAATATACCACTTCTACAGTTTCAAGAGTTTATCACCAATTTTTCTCCTTCCCACAAATCCCGAAATAAACCCTGATCTCCACTGATGACTCAAAGATTGTGGATTGGGAGATGGTCCGAGACTTCTTCGAAGAGAGTCAAATAACTTTACTTTCAATGCTCAATAAATTTAGGGCTTACGGATTGTCTAATCTGGAAGTCACTCAAGTGATAAAAAAGATTATTCTTCTTCAAAATAATCACCAATATGATGTAATATTGACGGAATACTATTAGATGGTTACCCATCAGAAACCTACACCTAAGATAGGAATTACTAAGAAACAATATGTTTTTCACTGTGCAATTAGTAATACCCCACCTCTACAAGTGGTTGTATGAAATTCCTCAAATTGTAGAACTTGAGTATATACAGAATAAGAATTTTCAGGACTCTACAGGTAATCAAGAAAACCCTTCAATACGTATACTATTTCTGCTCATATTGACAAAGTCTCCGTTAGACTGCTGAAATAAAAGTCATAAAAGATAAACTTAAGTCAGTTGTATTTCCAACAACTACAACTCTGTAAACTTGATTGTAAAAAATCCTTTCCCTTCCTCCACATATACCCCAAATTCCCTATATTTGATTTTAAATTCTTCTTCGCATTTGAAAAATGAACAAAAAAGGCAATTCTATTTTACTAGAAATGGCTGATTTGTTAAACAATAGATCATCCGATCTGACTTCCCTTTCCGATTACAAAACGTTTTTCAAGTTATCACTGGAAAGCCTATTGCTCTTCAGTTTTGTAATCAATTCTATCAAAAAATTGCCAACCTAATGAAGCACTTTTTACCCATTCTACTTTGTTTACTCACTTTTTGGAGCAATGCGCAAGATCGCGATTGCGATCCTGTGGTTTTAAAAGGAAATGAAATCAACTGTATGCTAGGAGAAAATCCTGATATGGTGGTTGCTTTTGCCTATGAATCAGGAAGTTGGGTGCAAATTCCGATGCAAATCGATGAAATGATCGTGTTGGATATTACAGCACCTTATGGACCAAATGATTGTCCTTACAAGTCTTACGAAAATGTTCCTTGGGATGTTCTTTTTTACTGCGATCCCAATTCTTACATCGGCGAAGATGTAACCGACCCTAACTTCGATGCAAATGATGAATTAGCTTTTATGGCTAAAGACGTAGGTGCGGCAGCACCGCAAAACAGTTGCCCAATAGGTGTGGTGAACACTACTAAATGTGAGCTGGAAGTCAAAGACCCAACCAATAACAATACCATAGGGTATGTCTATGTCTTTCGTCAGATTGGAGGATTGGATCAAGCGGCTGGAAAGGATTATGTCTCCCACGACTTTTCTTACGGCACAGATTACAAGCGCGATTATGTGCATTGTGTGAGAAAACAACCTGGTGTGAATCCAGAAAACACTAGAATTCAAACGGATAATTACGAGATTCAATTTCACAATCGCTGGCGAGAAGATGTACTCAAAATTACAGCTGGAAATGCAAATGGAGAAGATATCTTGGATGCGCATCAAATGACAATTACATTAGGTGGTTGCGATCATACTGAAGAGTCGTTTGCCACCAATTCTGGAGCTATTCCAACTGCCATTGATGGTCCTGTGCGTGCGATTCGTTCTACTATGGGTGCGAGCAGTGGGCCCTACATTCAGATGACTTATAAATTCACAGAATGTAGAGTAGATTATTCCTTTAATTTTCGATTGCATCCATTCAAAGGCTTTTACGACATTTTTGATTTGAGTAATGCCGCTAGTGGAATGCAGTATTATAATGACCAAAATCAAGGTGGAGTAACTATCAATGGTTCGCAAGACAATATCAGTACGGGCAATCCCAACAAATGGGAACTGATTACCGGAAATGAAGGCTCAATTGTTGTTTCTTACCAGCATGAAACCGATATGAGTGTTGGTACGATGGCGCAATACGATGCAGGACAAAGGCAAGGTGCAGTAGTGGCCTACTACGATGATTCTGGTGGAGGAACAAGCTACAAATGTACTGGAGATGGACGAGCGATTGGTTCAAGTGGATTTCATTTGAGAACCTTACAATGTACAGATCGTCGTTTTACTTTCGACCAGTATCCAGAATGTAGCCCGAATTTCGTTAAGACCTTTAATCATTATCGAACGCATTACATATTACCACCCAACCAAAATACAAGTACTGCTAGTAAGTATGGACAATTTGCCAAAAATCCATTGATTGCCAATGTACAAGCATTGGGAAGTTGTATGGCAGCAGAACCTACTTGCGACGATGGTATCCAGAATGGCGATGAAGAAGGCGTAGATTGTGGTGGTAGCAATTGTCCAGCTTGTCCAGAACCTACTTGCGACGATGGTATTCAGAATGGCGATGAAGAAGGCGTAGATTGTGGTGGTAGTGACTGTCCAGCGTGCCCGACTTGTGATGACGGCATTCAAAATGGTGATGAGACGGGTGTAGATTGCGGTGGAAGTGATTGTCCAGCGTGTCCGACTTGCGACGATGGTATTCAGAATGGAGATGAAACAGGTGTAGATTGTGGAGGTAGTAATTGTTCTGCTTGTCCAACTTGTGATGATGGCATTCAAAATGGAGATGAAACAGGCGTAGATTGTGGTGGCAGTGATTGTCCGATTTGTCCCCCGACTTGTGATGACGGCATACAAAATGGAGATGAAACAGGCGTAGATTGTGGTGGAAGCGATTGTCCAGTCTGCCCAACCTGTGATGATAGCATTCAAAATGGTGATGAAGAAGGAATAGATTGCGGTGGCAGTAATTGCCCAGCTTGTCCAACTTGCGATGACGGCATACAAAATGGTGACGAGACAGATGTAGATTGCGGAGGTAGTGATTGTGCAGCGTGCCCAACTTGTGATGATGGCATCCAGAACGGCGATGAGGAAGGTATTGATTGTGGAGGTAGCAATTGTGATGCTTGTCCAGAGCCGACTTGCGATGATGGCATCCAAAATGGAAATGAAACAGGTGTTGATTGCGGTGGCGATTGTGCGCCATGTCCAAGCAGTTGTGAAGTGCCCAGCAATTTATATGTAACTGATAATATTGGAACACAAGCGACCTTGAATTGGGATGCAGTAGCGAGTGCTAATAGTTATATGGTACGCGTGCGTCAGCAAGGAAGTAGTCGTTGGAGAGATCGGGAGACGACTGACAACAGTTTAGTGGCTTCTCCTTTGCGCAGTGGTCGAATATACGAGTGGCAGGTGCGCTCGGAATGTGATGGCGAATCAAGTGATTGGTCGCCTTTGCAGACCTTTGAAGCGGGTGCGAGTGAGCCAACTTGTGATGATGGTATTCAGAATGGTGATGAGACAGGCGTAGATTGTGGTGGAGCAGGTTGCCCGGTTTGTCCTACCTGCGATGATGGCATTCAAAATGGCGATGAAAGGGGTGTAGATTGCGGCGGCAGCGATTGTCTTGCTTGCCCTCCAGCTTGTGATGACGGCATCCAGAATGGCGACGAAGAAGGCGTAGATTGTGGTGGTAGCAATTGCCCTGCTTGTCCAGAACCTACTTGCGACGATGGTATTCAAAATGGTAATGAAACGGGCATTGATTGCGGTGGTGACTGCGCACCTTGTGCAGAACCAAGTTGCGATGCGCCAACCAATTTATCCGTAAGCAACATCAGAAGGAATAAAGCAACCTTGAGTTGGGATGCAGTGGTAGAAGCAATAAACTATACCGTTAATGTAAGAGCAGTAGGAACAAGCGAATGGGATGATGCAACGACGGAAAATACATCTATCGTGGCGCGCCCACTTGCACCAAGTACTCTTTACGAATGGCGTGTACGCAGCAACTGTGCCGATGAAACCAGCGAATGGTCTAGTTTTGCGACTTTCACTACTATTGCTAGAGGAGAAAGAGTTCGTGGTAGAAGTATGGAAATTGATGAAAAGGATGCATTGAAAGTGAGTTTGTATCCAAATCCAGCAAGGGAGAACTTAATGCTGCGCGTCAATCGAACAATTGAGCGTATTGAAATTATAGATTTGGCAGGTAGAACGATGACTGTAAATTGGATGGAAAATGGTAGCGAAACGCTCGAACTATCCATTGCTCATTTGGCAAGTGGTACCTATTTTGTGCGTATTCAATCTACTGAAGAAGTACAGACACTTCGATTTGTGAAGCGGTAGTTTTTTACTTCACGCAGAGGGCGCGGAGCACGCAGAGATAATTCTTCATTTCTGTATGCTCTGCTTGCTCTTTGCAAAGTATACTTTGGAATAAACAGTCAAACAGATCAACGCTTTTCAGAATCATCTTCTCCTCTCTCCTCCTCTTTGTGCACTACTCTCCAATTAGCTTCCAGCAGATTTTCTACAATATCAATCAAGTTGATTAACTCTGTAGGAAAAAGCTCACTGTAACTTTTTGAATTCTCTGCTCTAAATCGCTGCAATTCTCGGAAGCCATCTACTATTTTTTGAGTTTCGTTGGTTTCCGTAACGAGGTCTTCCAGTTGATTGATAATGAGGTTCATCAGCGTAACTTTATCCTCACTTTGTTCATCAGTGGAAGGAAGTAGTTCTTGAGAAAGATCTTTGGTGAATAACTGCACAGGATCAACTTCAAAATAGCGCGCGAGTTTTAGAAAATTCACTGCTCTGGGTTCTACTGCACTGCTTTCATAGGAAGCAATATTATTGCGTTTCAAACCGACTTCATTGGCTAGCTTTTGCTGGCTAATTCCTTTTAGTTTTCTCAGAAATTTGATATTGGCCCCTAATGTATTCATAATCAAACGTAGAAGTTTTACTGGTCAACAGTCTTTTTGGTGGAGCAGTTCAGAAGGAGGCACAAAAAAACACCTCCCGAACATGAGCGGGAGGTGCACATTAAATCACCCGAAACAATTGATTTTTATTGAAAGGGTTTTACATCACTTGAACATTGCTTATATCTTAAATCATTGAATGATTCTTCTTTTACGTTTACTGGTTTTAAGCAATTTCAAGACTTTCTTTCGCTCTGTATACAATTGATCTCTGATGGAAGAAATACTTACACCAGTCGTATTCCAGATACTTTGAGCAAAGTTTCGATTGTGATTTCTATTATATTCCTTTACATATTTCCTCATTGTCTACTACTTTATCTAAAATTTTT
>JBCDFY010000328.1:0-6841 GCA_039176995.1 Bacteroidota bacterium | reverse complement strand
GATATTAATTTGACCATAAAAAATTGATTGTCAATTATTTATCACGCTAAAAATATTATAAAACATCATGTGCCCATAGATTTTTAATCACATTATTTTTTAATTAGCCCAAAAAATAATGGGGGGTTCGAAATGTAGGTTTGAAGCAAATCATCCCAGATAAAGAAGTACAAAATGAAAATACAACGGATTATTCAGCAGCTACAACACATCTTATTTTTCTTTATATTTTTCCCTTTTTTCCTTATCGCACAGACAAATACCTTAGATAGTTTAAAAAAAGAATGGTCAAATAAGGCAATAGATACACTGGAATTAGGACAGTTAATCGCCATCTCAGATCAGTTCAGTGAAAGTGACTTTGAGCAAGCCATTGAAATTGCACAATATGGCTTGGATTTATCTCAGGAAAAAGAATACGCCTCTTGGCAGGCCGCTTTCAATCATCAATTGGGCAATTTCTATCAAAGCAAATCTAGCTATGATACCGCTAAACTCTATTTAGACCAAGCAATAGCCATATATCAACAGCAAAATAACTTATCCAATGCTGCTCAATCCTTGGTGCTAAAAGGTAAAGTCCTGACCGATGAAGCAGATTTTTCCGCTGCTACTCAAAGTTTACTGCAAGCCATTGAATTGTATGAACAATCAGACCATCAAGCGGGCTTAGGTTATGCTTACACGGAACTGGCAGATGCACTATTTTATCTGGAACGCTATGCTGATGGAGCAGCTTATGGAGAAAAAGCCATCGCGATTTATCAGCAAATTGATCGTCAAGAAAACCTGGCATTGGCATATCAGGCGGCTGCCACTTGTTATATGGGCGTACCTGACTACGAACAAGCATTGGAATATATGAAAAGTGCTTTGGCGATCATTGAAACTTTGGATACTCATCCGATAAAAATTGCGAGTATCCATAATTCAATAGGCAATGCTTATAAAAAGCTGAAACGATATGAAGAAGCCCTAACATTCTACTTCAAAAGCCAAAAAATAGTGGAAGAATTGCAACATCCTGGCGGCAGGAGCGCAACTATGGCCAACATAGGAGAGATTTATTTATTGATGGGCGATTATGAAAAAGCTCGAATCAACAATCAACGCTCCATAGAAATATCCGAGCAGTATGGCTTCCAAATGAATTTGCTTGAAAATTTATGTTATGGGGTGGTGATCAATAAAGCACTGAAAAATTATGAAGAAGCACTAGCCTTCAGTGAAAAAGCAAGGCAATTACAAGATACCATCTTATCTGCTGAGAAAGATAAAATTGCTAAAGAATTGACTTTGAAGTACGAAACCGCTCAAAAAGAAGAATTGATTGCTACGCAAGCCATGCAGATTCGGCAGCAGCGAATGGTTCAGCTATTAGGACTTGGGCTGGCAGTAGTGTTCGGTATTTTATTGTTGCAGTTTTATCGAAATGCACAGCAAAAACAAAAAGTCAATACGCAGCTCGCTGCTATTAATGCTCAACTAGCACAAAAAAATCAGGATAACGAACTACTGCTCAGAGAAATTCACCATCGCGTCAAAAATAACCTGCAAGTCATTTCAAGCCTTTTATCTTTACAGTCTGCTCAGGTCAAAGATGAAGCGACACTCGAAGCCATGCGAGAAAGTCGAAATCGAGTTCGCTCAATGGCATTGATTCACCAGAAGCTCTACCAAAGAGAAAACCTCGCAGGCGTAGAAATGAGAGATTATTTCAAGACCTTGAGCAAAGGTATTTTGACTTCCTTTGGCATCAAATCGGATCAAATTGCTGTCAAAACAGAGATGGAAGAAATAGAAATGGACGTGGATTATGCGATTCCGATTGGTCTAATTGTCAATGAATTGCTGACCAACTCCATGAAATATGCTTTTCCGAAAGAAAAAAAGGGTGAGATTAGCATTAGTTTGAGCGAAATGGGCGACAATCAATTAAAGCTAGTTGTAGCCGATTCGGGCATTGGCAACAGCGATGAACAAAGTACCTCAGGAACAGGTTTTGGTTCTCAATTGGTACAACTCCTCACGATGCAAATTAATGGAAAATTGGAAGTGCTTTTGGAAGACGGTAGAAAAACAATTCTACACTTCAAACCTGTACTAAAACAAGCTGCTTGATGGACACCGTAAGAATAATGATCGTTGAGGATGACATGATTATCGCTGCTGATTTATCTATGCAATTGACCAATTTAGGGTACGAAATCACAAGTATTCTAGCACGAGGGGAAGACGTTTTAAAGCATTTAGAGAGCGATTTGCCTGACTTGATTTTGATGGACATACAGCTTAAAGGCACTATTGACGGTGTTCAAACTGCCCAAATTATCTACGACAAATATCAATTGCCACTCATTTATCTCACTGCTAATACAGACGATCCTACCTTTCAACGAGCAAAGGAAACTAGACCCTTTGCATTCATTGCGAAACCTTTTGAAGAAAGCGACTTAGAGCGAACCATTGAACTCGTGGTGAGTCGGCTCGATGTGCCAAGCAAAAAGGAAATAGAAACCGCCAAACAAGCAGAAAACGCATTTATATTAGATGATCGCATTTTTGTGAAGCAGCGCGATCGGATGATTAAAATATTTTTAAGCGACATACTTTACGTAGCAGCAGATCGGTATTACTGCAAAGTCTTTACCTCCAAAAAAGAATACTTAATGACCGTACCGCTCAAAGAATTTGAAGCGCGTATTGATGCCAAGACCTTCTTACGGGTTCATCGCTCTTATCTCGTCAATATCACTAAAATTGATGCGATCAGCGACAACAATTCTTTCTTGACTATTGGAGAGCATCGTATTCCTGTTAGTAGGTCTTATCAGGGGACGCTTCAGAGTTATTTGAAGTTGTTTTGACCACGATCGGCTCGGTTTGTAACCGAGTTGTATATATGCTAATTCTAAAAATTACCATATTATATATAGCTCACAAACCACCAATCAAGCCTCCGCAAAAGCCGTAAACGGTCTATAAACAGGTGGATGCATAGCCAAGACAATATCAGAAGCAGGAACACCTTTTTTCAAGAGTTCTTCATCTACAGCTAGTTCAGTTGCGTTTTCTTGTATCCAGATTTTGCCATCCTCTTTCAGATCAAAATGTACCAAAATCTGTAAGATGCGATCATCCTCTATCCAGCCAATGCGCAAAAGTTGAAAATGTCCATTTTTTGTGTCTGCGATTACCAAATCTGCTAATTCCTTTTGCAGTTTAAACTCTTGTGATAAAGATTGTAGTATTTCTACTAGATGAGTCTGATATTCTATTCTCTTATTCTCTATGCTATCCATTCTACTATATTTTCATTGATAATATCAACCGTTACGATCTTAAGATTAGCTTCTGCTATGGTTTCTGGTACGGTTGTGTATTCCATTAACTTTTTATAAACTTTATCTGGCATAGCCAAATACAAAATACGGTCTGGTTCTTGATTTCTCAGACCAATTCTGTAACTCATAAACTGACCTAATGCTTCGTAAAATTTATATAACTTTGAACTGGTCAAAAAACTTTTGATCTCTACGGCAATTTTACTGTACCACGTTCAGCAACGATAATTTTCTCTGCACCTGCATCTATTGACTGTCCAGGTTTCATCTTCAAAACGTATGGGTCGTGTGTTATCGTCCAGCCATCTTTAATCAAAGCTCTGATTACAATTTCGTGTATTTTATCTTTTGCCATAGACTGATACTGCTATTTGTAGGTTATAAATTTCATAAATATAAACTTTTAACATCAAAGAAACAAGTGTTGCTTGCGTAGAGTTTTCTCAAAACAAACTGAGGGTCGCGGTCTTCCAACGAAACAGATAGTTCCAACAAATAAAATTAAGCAGCACTAAACTTCCGCTCTTATTCCACTCGGAGTTCCCACTCTATCATTCGGAGGCTAATAGCGCCCACTCGGAGGAAAAGCATCGCTTTTTCTAGCGGACCTATCTAATTTGCAAACCAAGCAAAGGAAATAGAATAGAATTATGATCACACCATAATAGCTTCCGTGCTAGTGTGTGGAAGCTATGCTTTTCCTTTTGCGAACCTAGCTACTTCTTTCATCTAAAAGCAACACCATGACAAAGCATTACATACTAGAGAACGAATCCCTGAACAACAACAGATTGAGAATCCTTCCACCCTTTGTATCCTTACTTTTCTTTTGCTTCCTATTCCCTTCTATTTCCCATGCTCAAATCTATGTGGACATCAACGCCACAGGTGCAAATGATGGCTCTTCTTGGATGGATGCGTACGATAAGATCAACAGTGCCGTTTTCGCTGCTTCGGCTGGAGAGGAGATATGGATCGCACAAGGTACTTATAAGCCAACTCAAATATACGACAGTGATGGAGATGGTCTGCTTGAACCTAGAGAAAGAACCATATTGATTGATAAAAATATCAAAGTCTATGGTGGATTTGATGGTACAGAAACCTTACTTTCTCAAAGAGCAGATACTACAGGAACAACAACCATCTTGAGTGGTGATATTGGCGTAGAAGGAGATGACTCCGACAATGCTTATCACGTAGTATTTATCCAAGCAAATGTAAATAATGGAGGTATCAATAATACAATGGTTTTAGATGGCTTCACAATCACAAAGGGAAGAACGGAAGCTTTTGATAACACGATCCCTATCGTCAACTTTTCAGGAGCAGGACTACAGATGAGTACACTATCGAATTTCACATCAACTCCAAGTATTCAGCATTGTACTTTTATAGATAATGTAGCTGGTATCGGAGGAGGAATGGCGCTGTTAACTTTTAGTAATGCTACGGCGAAACCGATTTTACAACATTGTACATTCGATTCAAATGCTGCACGTTTAGGGGGAGCAGCTTACCTTTTTACCGACACGGGCGAGAGTAGCCCTGAAATGATAAATTGTACGTTCATCAACAACCAAGCAGACGATAATGGTGGCGGCATTTACTTCGAGGGAAACCCAAATGGCTTCTCTACCCCCATTTTTACGGCATGTACTTTTAGTAACAATGCGGCAACTAACTTTTGGGGCGGTGCCCTCTATTTTCGATTTGATGATGGTGGTCAACTCAATGCAAACCTAACAGACTGTGTTTTTAATAACAATACGGCTCAAGTACATGGCGGAGCGATCTATATAGATGTCGAAAATTCAGGTATCAATAATTCAACATTAAGCAATTGCACTTTTAATAGTAACTCCACAACGGATGGTTCTGGCGGAGCAATCTTTTCAAATATTGGGGCTGCTGCCGAGTACAGTATGAATTATATTAACTGTTTATTCTACACCAATTCCGCTTTTTCAGGTGGTGCTATATTTGATTTTACTGGTGGTATGACCACCAATGCTTCCATCTATAGAAATACCTTTACGAATTGTGAATTTGATGGGAACAGTGCTAATAATGGAGGCGGTGCTATGTTTCTACTGGCTAAAGGTACATCTTCCTTCCATCAATTCAGGACTTGTTCTTTCAAGAATAATAATTCAGCTATCATTGGAGGGGCTGTCTGTTTGCGGGCAATAGATGTAACTTACAATGCAGAATTTGAAGATTGTGTCTTCCAATTTAATCATACAGGATCTTCAGGCGGTGCTGTCATAATGGAGGCTATAGATGCAAATGGAGAAATGAATGCTAGTTATCTCAATTGTATTTTTGATCGCAATAATGCCGATTTTGGCGGTGGTGGCATATATGATGGTAGCACCAATATCGGAAATTCCAAAGCGGAATACACCAATTGCGCCTTTAGCAATAATACTGCCCCTTTAGGAGCAAGTCTATTCAATGATGCACGCAATTCAATCTGTGATGTTACACTCATCAATTCTAGCATCACAGG
Organism: Bacteroidota bacterium; assembly: GCA_039176995.1. Lineage (GTDB taxonomy): Bacteria > Bacteroidota > Bacteroidia > Chitinophagales > Saprospiraceae > JAAUTG01. Next base: position 985 of record JBCDFY010000328.1, on the reverse strand, counting down.
AAATAATACGAGTATTAGAAATGAAGGAACTAGTGGTTCAATAGATTTGGATTTAATTAACACGATTCTGTGGGACAACAATGGAGAAATAATCAATACAGGCAGTGTCAATGTCTCAGAAGACAACTGCATCATAGAAGGGGGACTATTTGGAGCAATTGATCAAAATCCGTTCTTCCTGAATCCTCAAAATCCTGAAGGTAATGATGGCACTTTCTTTACTGCTGATGATGGATTACAAATCTTGCGTTGCTCTCCTGCTATTGATGCGGGCATGTCGGTGGCTCATAGCACTGATATTTTAGGCAATTCCAATACTATCAATGGAACAACTGATATAGGAGCTTACGAATTTCAAGGAGTTGTGGGTGTTCCCACGGTTTACAGAGTCAATGCTGCTGCTGCTACCAATGGCACGGGCGATTCTTGGGCAAATGCTTTCAATAATCTACAAGATGCCATCAATGCAAGCTGTGAAGGGGATGAAATCTGGGTGGCACAAGGTACTTATTATCCCACAGGCTTTTATGATAGCAACAACAATAATATTCAAGATGCTAGAGAAGCAACTTTCTACATCAATAGAAATATCAAAATATACGGTGGCTTCAATGGCACAGAAACCACACTAGCCGCTAGAGCAGATGCAACGGGTTCGAATACTTACATAGATGGAGATATAGGAATAGCTGCTAACAATTCAGACAATGCACTTCATGTCGTCACCTTAGATGCGCAAAGCGACAATCTCAATAATAACCTGATTTTGGATGGGTTCTTTATTCGTAATGGAAATACCCTAACTACAGGCACAGTCAACGAAACGAACGGTGGTGGCATCATCATCCTAGCATCTGGTAATGCTGCTGCACCCTTGATTCAAAATTGTATCATCAATTCTAACAATGCAGTCAATGGAGGAGCTGTTTTCTGTGACGCTACCAATAGCGGAATGAGTAGTCCTACCTTCACCAATTGTTCCCTT
>JBCDFY010000327.1:0-6878 GCA_039176995.1 Bacteroidota bacterium | reverse complement strand
TTCGAAAATAGTTTTTTATACTTCAATAAAGCATTTTCTAAATCGAATCTATCATAAGGTTTTAAAATGTAGGCGATACCATTGACTCTAAAAGCATTTAGTAAATATTGGTTGTATGCTGAGCAAAAAATAATTGGGATATCAATTTCGATAGTATCAAAAATTGTGAAAATATTGTTGTTTCGCAATTCAATATCCGCAAAAATTAGGTCATAAGAATATTGGGTTAGGTATCGCTTACCATCTACGACCGTTTTCCCCCAATCATACTCCCAAGGTTCATCAAAAGATAAATCAAGGTATTTGTGTAGTTTCTCGAAGGCAGGTATTTCATCTTCCAGAATAAGAATCTTCATGATGCCATCTTTTATAGTTGGAGATATTTAGAGCTTATTGTAAAATTTAATTTTTTATATTATTACATGGGCAAAATTTAAGGTGGAATTATGCTAATGCTTCCTTATTTCCAATGCTTCTTGAACCTGCCGTCGGCTTAAAAATCTCACTTAGCTTGCTAAACTCGATTTTAAACCCTTAGGCAGAACCATAAATCATTGAAAATCAGTTTGCAAAATTCTCCAACAAGCTCTTAGTTTTTAACCCACTTCTTTAAATGAATAATTGGGATGCTTATAGAAAATTGGGAATCATTATCTTGAATAATTTGGATTTCTTTATTCGTAATAAATTTATATCGCTCGGCTAAATTTTTTAACCCTGTACCAAAAGATTCAGCAATAGTCTTCGGGGTAACTTTATTATTTTCAATTATTATATGTTCATGCTCAATTTTAATATTTGTTAGTACGGTATTAAAAGAATCAGGGCTGTTATGTTTGATGACATTTTCGACTAAAATCTGTAACGCTGCAACGGGAAGGAATTCATTTTTGTGAATAAATCTATCAATAATTTCAAAATGATAAGCGTCTCCAAAACGAATTTTTATCATCGTAAAATAATCTTTGAGCGTTTCCAATTCTTTATGCAGAGGAATAATTTCTTGGTCTTTAGTAATGATTAAATTACGATACAGTTGAGACAATGCCTTTAAATAAATCTGTGCTTTAGCAGGATTACACTCTATTAAAGCATCCAGCGTATTTAAACTATTAAACAGAAAATGTGGATTCACTTGTGTCCGTAAAAGGTTTAATTCTCCTTCTTTTCTCCTTTGTTCAATAGAAGCATTTTTTACCTGTTCTTCGTAATATTTTTTGGTTATCAAAATTCCTAAGGGGAAACTCGCATTAATTGCGGAAGTATTTATTCCATCTAAAAAGAGGTCGACGAAGGGGGGATAAGCTGCTAGAGGTATATTATTTACCCACTGCCAAACTAATAATTTTATCCCTCCAAATAGAACCAATGTAGTAATTCCTAAACATAACAATAATAGGTAATTCTTTGACTCAATTAAAAATTTTGGTATCAACCAAAGATAAAAAATTAGAACGACTCCAAGCGACGTTATTAAAGAGGTGGGTATTCCAACTAGATATCCTTTTAGTTCAGGAGACTTGTTTTGTTGAACCAAAGTTGAGCCATCAGGGTAGATTAAGGTATATTCGATTTGATGAAAAAAGTAAGTGTATTCGTATAAATCTAGTAGGATGTAGACGGCGAAACAGAGCACCAATAGAATATAGTCGGATTTGTTTAATTTTTTTCTCAGCATGAGATCATAGTGAATCGTAAAGTTTATCTAAAATTTTCGCTTGTTGCATCAGGATTTAGGATTATCGAACTGAGGATTCTGCTTAAAGTCTTTAGTGGTTATTTACCCAATTACTCAAAATCTCTTTTGAATGATTTTGAAATAACCAATTTTCAGAGTATTTATTAATCCTCATTTTGTGTGATTTATGATTTTTCAAGACGACATATCGGAATACAAATCGTAGTCAAAACCGGCTCTCTCTTACAGACATCTTGTTTCTTCGATTAGTTGATTAATTAATAACTCATTAGCAGCACAAACCTCCAATTTTCTCCAAATTCTTGTTAACTCTTTCCCATTATCACAGTTTCCCTCCACAGAAAACGAAATTCACCTTTGGAGACACTAGACGACAATACCACTATGCTAAAAGTGAAAGCAGGCGATTTAGACCAGTTGGGTTTGCTGTTTGAACGCTATCATCGAGTCCTGTTTCAGTTTTTTTACAACATTCATCACGACCGATTGGCAAGCGAAGACTTGGTGCAAAATGTTTTTGAACGCGTACTGAAATATCGTACTCGTTTTCGAGGAGAAGGTGCATTTAAACAATGGCTTTTTTCCATTGCGCGCAACGTGAGTCACGACTACTACAAAAAGAGCATCCCACATCAATCAGATGATCTAGAGTACTGGAAAAATGTATTGCCTGAAGAAGAAAAAAATGCTTGGGGGGAAGAGAAGCAACTCCTCCAAATCGCTATGCAAAGACTTGATCCTAAAAAGCGAGAATTGTTGACCTTAAGCAAGCTGGAAGGCTGGCGACATCAAGAAATCGCGACTTTGCTGGGCTATTCAGAAAGTTCAATCAAAGTGCTGATTTTTAGAGCTTTACAGGAATTGAAAAAGGAATATGCAAAGCTCATTTGAAGAAAATTAACAAAAGTAATGTGAGATGAAGAATGTAATGGCTTAGTTTGTAAAACTGTGAGGTAGCTAAAAATTACTATATGATCTATAGCGAGTACAAATTGCACAAATACCAAATAATACTTGTTAAGAGCGACTTGTTTTGGAATTGGATGGACATCTAGTCCATCCAATTCCATCAAGGTTTACTAAGGACAAAAAATGGCTTTTCAGCCATTTTTTGTCCTTAGTAAACCTTGATCAACTCATAGCGGTTCGACCACGTCTGCCCTAGGCTGATGCCGCTATGAGTTGAAAAGAGCAGAGACTAGAGTTTATGTTACTCCAAATATTCTGTAAAAGTACAATTTGTTATAGAGACTGAGCTATGTGGTAGATAAAAATCTCCTATCCAAAAATTATGAAGCAAAAACTCATAAGAAAATATCATCAAGAGGGACTAAATGCAGCAGAAATGCAGCAGCTGGAGCAGTACTTAGAGCAAGGAAAAATTGAGTTGGAAGACTTGGAAGATGTGCATCAATTGCAGGCACAATTAGACTTTACGGTTGAACCACCAACCACTGCTTTGCGCCATCGCTTCTATCAGCATTTAGCAGCAGAAAAAGCGAAGCAAGTGCGTTCTAATCCTTTAGAACAAGTGCAATTTTTCTGGCAGAAATTACTCGCCAATCAAGTTGCTTTTGGAGCAATGATGCTGCTCCTTGGTTTTGCTTTGAGTTGGTGGTTGCACGGCAGCCAAATTGACCGTCCACAAATCAACCAACTAGCCAAAGAACTGCGCGAGACCAAAGAAATGATGCTCCTCACCATGCTCGAAAAAGAATCTACAACCGAGCGTATCAAAGCTGTGAATCTGACGAAAGACTTAGGTGAAGTGAGCGATCAAGTTACCGACGCTTTGTTTGAGACCTTGAACAAAGACCACAATGTCAATGTACGCTTGGTAACTTTGGATGCCTTACTTCCTTACACTAATCATCCAAAGGTACGAGAAGGTTTAGTGCAGTCCATTCAATATCAAGATTCACCTTTAGTACAAATTGCAATCGCAGAAGTGATGGTGGCACTTCAAGAAAAAAGCTCCGTAGACGAATTACAAGATTTGTTGAGTCAAGAGGAAATGCCCATAGAAGTGAAAGAAAAAATTGAAGAAAGCATCGAAATCTTACTTTGATAGATAGCCATCATCTAGTGACTTCCCATCACTGGATGATTTTTTAGCCACAAAAAGACAAGCATCGTGTAGTTTTCCGAACACACTTCCTCTTATTCTCCTTCTATGCTTAGAAAACTCAACTACTTCACAGAAATTCTAAGTAATGTTTTTCTTTTTTCAACAAACAGATAATCAAAATCAAGATGCTCCAAAGGAAATAGATTTCAATCCAGGCTTACTATTTGAGCGGATCGACTCTTGGCTAGATGGTTTCATTCGAATGCTTCCTAATATTGGTGTCGCAATCGTCGTCCTAATTATCTTTTACTTTTTAGCACGTTTAGCTGGACGTCTAATTAGAAAGAGTACGGAGAAAAGTGGACGCGAGAATTTAGGCACAGTGCTAGGTGGTTTTGTGAAATGGACAGTCATAGTTCTTGGTTTTTTACTGGCCGCTACGATCGTTGTTCCAACTTTGAAACCAGGTGATTTGATTGCGGGTTTAGGTGTCAGTTCTGTCGCGATTGGTTTTGCTTTTCAAGATATTTTACAAAACTGGTTGGCAGGTTTGCTTATTTTGTTACGCCAACCTTTTGAAGTAGGTGATCAAATTGTAGTAAATGATTATGAAGGAACGGTGGAACGCATTGAAACGCGAGCAACCATTATCAAGCAATACAATAATGAGCGCGTTGTTATTCCTAATAATGATATTTATACTAATGCCGTGAAAGTAAAAACTGCGAATGAAATCATTCGCTCACAATATGATGTAGGCATTGGCTACGGAGATGACATTCCAGAGGCGATTCAAGTAATCAAGGAGGCAGTAAAGAAAGTAAAAGGGGTGGATTCTGGCAAAGGAGTTGAGGCTTTACCTTGGGATTTAGCGGCTAGTTGGGTGACCATTAGAATCCGCTGGTGGACGGATAGTGAGCGAGCAAGCGTAGTCAAGGTCTATGCGCAAGTGATTCAAGAAGTGAAAGAGGCATTAGATGAAAGGAAAATTGATATGCCTTATGATACTAAGGTGTTATTAATGCACGACCAAACCGAAGCAACGGATGGCGATCGTTCTGCCCAACGTGAAGGTTGGCCAGCAGTGAAAGAAGGTGAAAATCCTAAGCCGCGTTGGAAAGTGAAAGCAGAAAAACGTAAAGAGAGAGTTACTGCGAATGGAGAGGCGTAATTCGATAATCTATCATCCAGTGGCTTCCCGTCACTGGATTTTTTTTGCTCGACAGTTGGAGAAATATCAATATAAATTATTGACTATCAATGCCTTGCCATCCTAATGCACCAGCACCTAATACTGCTCCTTCTTGATCTACCAATTCAGAGATAAAAACCTTGATTCGGTTTTTATAAATATGCAGTGCATTTTCTTTCAAATGACGACGAGTGGGTTCAAGAATAAAATCGCCTGCCTTGGCGAGTCCCCCTGTTAAGAAGATGGCTTCTGGATTGAAATAGGCTACTGCGCTTGCAAGTCCTTGTCCAAGCATTTTTCCCGTATATTCAAAAGCCTCTAGAGCTACTTGATCGTTAGCTTGTGCTGCTTCTGAAATACCCTTACCAGTAAGTTCCTCAAAAGATTGACCTCTGAGCAAACTATCTCGCCCTTTTTCCATCAAAAGGTCTTCTACATTGCGACGAATACCCGTTACAGATACATATTGTTCTAAACAACCTTTTAATCCACAACGACATTGCCTTCCACCAGGCACAGCCATAGTATGCCCCATTTCACCTGCCATGCCATCGTGTCCTACATGTAGTTGACCATTTACAATAAATCCACTTCCGAGACCTGTTCCTAAGGTGATGACCACCAAATGGTTCATGCCTTTTCCACCACCGAACTGCATCTCTCCCAAAGCCGCCACATTAGCATCATTATTTACGAAAACGGGCACCTTGAAAATACCTTCTATTCCTTTTGCCAGTGGTACAACTTTTCCCCAATTAAAATTGGGAGGGTTTTCCATTTCGCCTGTAAAGCAATTCGTATCGGGTGCACCAACTCCGACTGCAGCAATTTTCACATGACTCTCTAGTTGTGATTTTATATTTCCAAAGACCTTTTCTAGCTCCGCTAAAAAAGTTTCAAAAGGCTCATCGGCATGAGAGGGGAATCTTTCCAAAGCTAAAACATTCCCTTCTTTATCAATCACTCCAATTTTGGTGAACGTTCCTCCAAGGTCTATTCCGATAACCGTATTTTTCGTTTGCATGATGGCGTATTATTTTCCGCTGCAATATTAGCTTTCGTAAATGAAACTTTGGAGTAAGTACAAAGGAAATATTTTTCGTTGGTGAAACTAGAAGCTCCGTGAAAGAGGCAAAGTTCGACGGATATTGTGGATCAAAGCGAAAGATAAGACTTAACTAAGGCTTGCCACAATACATAGAAATAGCTTGTATTTAACAAATTGCACTTTTATAAAAAATTTGGAAATAGCTATTTTGACTGGTCGGAATTACATAGGACAGCTTCAATACTTTAGATCTGATAAGAAAGCATCTAATGTTGTTCTATTTTTTATGCTGAAAACAATCACTTTCCCACTATTTAGCTCCACCTGCAAACCCGCACCACTGCGCACAATATAAGCGGTTTTCTTCAAGGTTTTCCGAATACCGTAGCCTCCAAATTCTAGCGCATTTAAAGAAATGGTGCGATAAGAATCTATAATATCCCATTCCATCAATCGCATTTTGGAGTGAAAGGGGTTCAAGCGATAACGAATGCCTTTTTCATCTAATTTAATCTCTAAGAAAAGAAGTTGAGTGAGTAAAAAATAAGAACCCAAAGCAAAGAATCCGACACCAGTTGCAATCCATATATTTTCTTGAGCCGCCACCAAAAGTATAATCAGTACAGTTCCGTAATAAATACCGTTGAAGAAAGGGGCAGAAAATTTTTGCTTTTCGTAGAAGGTGTTTGGCATAATAGATAATTATTCGTGAATGAGGCAAAGAATTGTACTGCAAACCAAAAATTAGCCTATCTTGTTCTTATAAAAGTATGTGTAACAAATTGCACAAATGCTGAAAGTGACTTGTTGTGGATTTGGATGGACGTCGAGTCCATCCAATTCCATCGAGGTTTCTTAAGGACAAAAAATG
>JBCDFY010000326.1:0-6928 GCA_039176995.1 Bacteroidota bacterium | reverse complement strand
TTTTTATCCCGATAGCTATCAGGATAGAAGATTTTTTGTCTGCAACTCCACAAGTTTTAAAAATGTGTACACTTTTGAACTCTTTTCGCTAGAAAAAGCTCATCTACTACAATTGACAATTTTGTACAAACAATATTCAATGATAAGAAATACCCTTTCCATTATACTACTGAACTGCCTATTTTTCAGCAGTTTTTCCTCCTATGCTCAAGTTATCTCTCGCTCTTTCGAGATGCGCTATTTCACAGATTCTATCATTGCCAATGGGACGATTGGTTTCAATGGCGACTCAACTTTTTTGACTCCAGAAGACCGTCTGTACTACTTAGAAAAGTATGCAGATTATGCGAAAATTTTTTTCCAAAATACAGAGCTGAACGATCAACCCGTGGAAGCTCCAGAAGTAGATCAACTTTTGAAGAAAATCCAACCAATGCCAAGTCCTAAGAATCGGCAGCGATTAGTTTTGGATACTTGGAAATGGAAGACTTATCAAGTTGGGCAAAGCCGAAGAGAGCAACAGCAGTTGGAAGAATGGGCACAAACGCCTAATGTGACTGTGGAAAATGGGAAATTAAAAACGGTCAGTAATTTCACCTATGCCAAAGACTTCTCAACGCCTCAAGATTGGCGATTTGTCTTTCAATGGGAAACGCGAATTCCCAAGACAAGCGAGCGTTCTGCATTCCTATTGCTGGATGAACAAAGTAGCCCTGTCATCCTTTTGGGCGTCACTGCGGAAGGCGGTTGTTTTTATAAATCAAGAGTAGGTGTTCCCATCGGAATTGCCAATTTCGGATCTGATACTCTGCTGAATTTCAAGGTATTAGTAGATGTGGAAGCAGGACGTTTTAGTTTATACTTGAATGATGAATTGAAAGCAGATTTTGTCAAAACATTGAGCGAAAATCCCGTTCATAAGTTCTTCATCAGTCTTCCTCAAAATTCAAAACTAGATAATATATACGGCATCAGCTACGCGCGCCCAGCAATTGATGCGGCGAATAATGTTTTTCCGTTACCGGAGGGAAAAGTGTTCGTAGATGAGCGGTTTGAAGTATCCGAAGAAATTGGAGATTTGTCTTTGGCGAGTTTTCAGGATGAAGCATGGGAAGAGTTACAATTACCCGTTCAGAGTGGTGATCGTTTTCGCAATAGCGATCTCATTTTGCGTAAACCTTTGCTGATTGGCAGTTTTGATCGCGCCAATTTGCATTTTGAACACATTGCGAAGGAAACGGAAGTTTGGCTGAATAATGAGGTAATCTATATTCATCGTGGAGGTCAGCAATTGGACTTAGATGTGAGCGATTTTCTATTGCCCAATCAACCGAACCAATTGATGCTTCGCCTGCGTGGTGGAAAAGGTTGGCAGTTGAATAAAGTTTGGTTGGATTTGACGAGTCCCGTTTATGTACAAGAAGCATTTGCTTATACCGAATCACTCACAGATACAGCTGTTCTAAATATACAAGCAAAACTGCGCACAGAGCAAATCGCAAATACCGTAAATGGTCGCTGGCAAGGACGAGTAAATGTAAAAATTACGCCTTGGACGAAGACGCAAGGTACACCTATTTACAATGAAACCTTCCCAATTACACTTCGTGCGTACAAAACTGAAGAGTTTTCAGAAAGCATCATGCTTTTGAATCACAAGGCTTGGTCTCCCGACAATCCAAATCTTTACAAAGTTGAATTGAGCTTACTCAATAACAAGGGGCAATACGAAGACGCTTATGTTTTCACTACGGGCATTCGAGCAGTCAGTCAAGAAAACGGTGTTTTTCATTTGAATGGAACACCAATGCCGCTGTTCGGCGCGAATTTGACAGACTACTTGCCTTTTGAAATAGATGCGTATCGAACCCCGACCGTAGACATGGATAGATGGTTGGTGCGGGCAGTCGCTTCCATAAAAGCAATGGATGGAAACGTGGTGCGCGCACCTGAATTGAAGAACATCAATTTGGAGCGTTTGGCAAGCATTTGCGATCAAATGGGACTGATGCTCATCAAGCAATTTGAAACAACTGCCAACGACGAACCTTGGTCGTTGGACTTTGAAGCAGCAAGAGATCAGGTCATTTCGCTGCGTCATCATCCAAGCATCGTGATGTGGCAAGCACCCGATAATTTACGCTTCAATAATTACTTGCAAGATGCCAGCAAATGGATGGAGCGATTCTTCCAAAATATGCGTTTTTATAGTCCAAATACACTCGTTTCCTTAACGGGCGCAAATACAGAATTTGGAGATTCTGCTATTCCGAATGATGAGGGCAATCGCTTATACGAGAGTAGTTTGCGTCGCTATCGTTTGTTGAGTAATCCTTCGGTTTGGACGTCGCCCAAAGTTATCCGCAACAATGCCGATCAAGCGATTAGTAAAGGCAAAGATTGGGACGATTTGCGTAGTTTTCCAGTAGATTATACTATGGATACGTTGCGCTTAAATTACCTAAAAAGCCCAACGCATTTGTACTTAGATTTGAATAGCGAAAACCTCGCAGGGCAAGAAAATCCGTTGACCGTTCGAGGCACGCCTTATCGCTATTCGGAAAGCTATCAATCGCCTTATCCAAACAAAACCGTCGGCGCAGAAATTCCCTTCGAGAACTGGAAAAGCAGTCAAGGCTTGCAAGGATTCAGCAACTACGAATCCTTACGCAAAAAACGTTGGTTAGGCTACGATGGTATCTTAGCAGGTACGCTTTGGAATGGTGGCGATCCAACGACTTTATTAGATGCGAGAGGATTTGCAAAACTAGGCTATCATACTAGCCAAATGGCATTTCAGCCTGCTTTAGCAGGTAGTCGCACGACAGATTTAGCGTACCAAGTAGGCGAAACTGTTCCTATTTTCTTGAATTACATCGGAAAAGCTGCTCGTCTTCAAGTTAATCTAAAAGTGAAAGACGAAGATGGAAAAATCTTAGAATCGCAAGTGTTTCCTGCGGTTGCTGTTCCTCCGGGTAGTAACACTGTCAAAATTGGAGATTGGGTGAGTAGTTTAAATAGCGAAGGCTGGTTTTATGTGGAGTATGAGGTGGTGAGGTTATAAGAACTTATTTTTCAAAAATAATACTATACCGAACAATCGGAAGCAATGGCAACGCTCTAATATCCGTCAAGCGATTGCCAATTAGGTCACCTTGCAGATCATAAAAACTTCGGATGTATTGGTAATAAATGTTCTTCCGGTTGTAGATATTTTGTATACCAACTACTAAATTTTGCTTCAATTTTCGATCAAACTTAAAGGAAAATGCTACATCCAAACGATGATAGGCAGGAAGTTTTCTGGCATTTGTTTCAGAAACTTGTTCTGTAAAATAGTAACTACTAGCATCTAGTGGCGAGTAAAAATCATTTCTATAAAGGGTTTGTTGTAAGCCATCATTGAAAGCGAAGCTAAGCTGAAAGGCAATGTTTTTATGGAATTGATAATTGGAAGAAAAAGAAAGATTGTGTCTTTGATTGAAAGCAAATGGAAAGGCATTTCCTTCTTCTATCTCAGGAAATATTCTTTGATAATCAGATAAAGTATAAGCTAATTGAGCCACCAATTTAGTCGTTTTATACTGCACGTCTAGCTCTCCTCCCTTTGCAATTCCATTACCAAGTAGCAACCTTCTCTGCCAATTGAAATCAACATAACTATTTAGAGAAGGCAAACTGCTGCCGAGTGGAAAGCGTGTAAGATTCTCCATTTTTTTGTAGAAAATAGAGGAACTCAGATAGAGTTTTTCTGAAAACTGATATTGAAGTAAAGCATTGATTTGCCAAGCCTTTGGTGGTTCTATTCGTCTATAAACAGGTAGCCAAACATCGTTAGGAAGACCGATGTCGGAAGAAGAAAGTAGATGGAGTGCTTGTTCATTTCTATTGGCTGATAAATGTATATTAAGTCTTCCATTGACTTGATGTGCCACTGCTAGTCTCGCATTCCACAAATGAAATTTAGAGCGACTTTGTCTAGTTAAACTACTCGTCTGCGCATAGGCGTGTTTTACTCCAAAATATAGTTTGGTTTTTGTCTTTATCTTTTGTTCGTAGTTGAAATAAAGCGCAGTCAGCCACTGTCGAAATGCTCCATTTTGCAGAGAAGGTTCTGTTGTTTCCACGACATCGAGATCATCATAACGTTCTTGCAATATGCCAGGCAAAAAACGAGTTCTTTGTGCTTGTCCTCCGAAGGTATATTTCATCCTATCATTGGGATAAAATTCTACATCTAGCTTACCGCTAATTTGATTATTATTGGAGTCGAAAGTGGTCATAGATGAAAAGATGTCTAATTCATTTTCGTAAAGATAGGAGTACTCATCATCGAATTCACTGTTGTAGTTAAAGTTGGTATAGCTTAGTAAACTCGTTGCAAATAGTCGATCACCAAAAAGATGATTCCACTTCAAAGCTACCACTTCATTTTCCCAACTGATGTTAGAATTAAGCTCGTAAGACCACCGATCATCTACATCGAAGGAGTCTTGCTCTATGGTCAAATCTGAATATTGATCTTGACCTCGATAGTAACTCAAAAACAATTTGTCTTTCGCGCTTAGTATGTGCTGCATTTTTAGATAGACATCGTAGAAAGCTACACTGGTCTCTCCTTCGGCGGATTCTTTTTGTTTTTGCCTGGCGGATATTCGTTTGATGGCTTCGTCCAAGTGGGAGCGACGTAAAGAAACAAGTAAAGAAGTCTTATCTTTTTTCAAGGGTCCATCTGCGGAAATTTGAGTGGCTAGTGTGCTGAAACTGACATTGCCTGTCCATCTTTGCGTACTTCCTTCCTTGAGCGTCATCTCTAAGACTGAGGAGAGACTCTCTGCATTTTTAGGATGAAAGTCGTACTTACTGAATCGAGCATTTTTTAGCAAAGTGGTATTGAAAATAGAAAATAAGCCAAAAGCATGATTGGGTTGAAAGACTCGAACACCATCCAGTAAAATCAAATTTTGGTCGGTATTTCCGCCTCTCACATGCAATCCTCCTAGACCATCTGGACCTGACGAAACGCCTGTTTGTTTGTATAAGTGTTGGTTAATATCTGGTTCTCCTCCCGAGCTAATGTAAGTTGTAATTTCACTAGAAAGAATATCTCTTTCTTCAATGATCTTATCCGTTTTGCTTTGAGATTCAATGCTATTGATAGTTACTGTTGCTAAGTCCAATCGGGGTTCAAGTAAGATAGTTTTTTGTGATAGGTCGTGATTGGTTAGGTTGATCGTTTTCTGCTGATAACCAATATATTGTACCTTTAATTGATTAACTTCAAAAGGAAGCGTTAAACTGAAATAGCCATACTCATTGGTGTAAGTGCCTACTTGTAGTTGAGGGTTGTAAATGGTTGCATTAATGAGTGGTTCGTGACTTTCGCGATCTTTGACATAGCCATAAATGGTTTGTGTCCGCTTTAGTTCTATGGTCTTGTTTTTGAGGATGAAAGAGACGTTTGTATTTTTAAGTAAGAGCGTAAGATTTGCTTCCAATGTTGCTTGTTCGTCCAACTGAAAATCAACCAAATTCTGATCTTCAAAATAGTTTTCCTGAAAAATTAGATTGTATTGATAATGAGTAGCGAGATCAAGAAGTGCCGTAGTGATTTTTTGAGTAGATTCATTGGAAACAGCAGGATCAATCTGTGCTATTATAACATTAGCAAATAGCAAAAAGAGCAACACTACTTTATTGGCACGTTCCTTCATTTAGTGTGAATACATTTTCATCTGTGGCTTGAAGAACCATCTCAAAACGATTAGCAACAGTTTGTAAAACCGCTTGTATGCTATCTGCGGTAAAAGTACCAAAGAGCTGACAGTTTTCCATTTCAGAATTGGATATATTAATATTAACGTTATATATAATGGAAAGCTGCTCAATAACAGATTGCAAAGACTCTGATTCGAAGCGCAATTGTTCGTTTTGCCAATAGTTAAAATTGGTATTAGCGATATCTTGTTTTTGAGGTGTTGCGGTATAATTCTGACAGGTGCCAACTTCTCCTTTTTCAAGGATAATGCGTTGCTCATTCTGTATTAGGGAGACTCTACCAGAGTTCACTCCCACGCTAATTTGCTCATTTTGATGGTTCACTGTAAAATTTGTGCCTAACACTTCAACGGTTGCCTCATTTGCTATTACTTTGAATGGAAATTCTGGATTATGAACCACTTCAAATTGTGCTACGCCTTCTAGTTCGGTCACTCTATTTTTCTCAAAATCGGATGAAAAAGTTAGTTGACTTCCTTCTTTTAGTACCCCCGTAGAACCATCTGGTAATTCAAAATTAAGATTAGCAGAAGCTGCAACAATTGTTCTTTCCATAGACGAGTTAGACGTACTAGAAATGTACCAGTACGCTCCTCCAGCTAGAAGTACAATCGCGGCTGCGATACGCAATAGATAAGATCGTAGCGGAACTATTTTTGCTTGAGGAGTTGCTATTTCTTTAGGTAAACGTTTCTTGATGGCGATTAAATCTGTCTCTACGTCAATAGCACTAAGGTCGAGCGATTGCTCACTCAAATTCCAACTTATTCTGATGTCATCATACAGTTCTTGTTGTTCATCACCTTTCGCTAACTGTTCTTTCAACTGTTTTTCTTCAGTTGTAGAAAGCTCTCCTTTCAGGCTTTTATAAATTAATGCGATAAAATCATCTGTTCCCATACGGTCAACAGTTGTGTGTTTTTGATGAATAGAGTACTTATTTCTAAGAGCATATCTAAGAATGTATTCAAAAGTGGATACAAATTGAAACTAAAGAAATTCGTTTCCAAAATTTGCAGAAAGTCTTTTTTCAAAGGTGAAAAGACTTTCTGCTTAGGGGATTTTAAGGGAGAAAAGCATGAAAAATTGATGATTTTTCATGCTTTTCTCCCTCAAACTCCCTTGGAGTAGCCAAAAAATCCTCCTTTAA
>JBCDFY010000325.1:0-6967 GCA_039176995.1 Bacteroidota bacterium | reverse complement strand
GGCTGAACAGCCATTTTTTCACCCTTGTAAACCCTGATGGATTTGGATGGACTCTATGTCCATCCAAATCCACATTATGTACTTTCTTGTAGATCACTGTTCTGATAAATTTAAGATTTGTGAAATTTGGGATACACACCTACTTTAGTTACCAACAATTTGTGTTTCTCCTTTTGTGCTCTTCTATACCTTTTGTGGTTTAAAAAAAGAACAGTGTACAAAACAGAAAAAGTCCTGCTAATCTAAATTGACCAGCAGGACTTTTTCCATAAAACAAATCTATTGAGAAAGATAGATTACAAGTCATTCGGAAGAATAACGCTCTCTAATACATGAATCACACCATTTGTCGCTTGCACATCGGTCAACAAAATTTTTGCTGTATTTCCTTGTGCATCAGTAATAGTTACTTCGCTACCTAAGTTAATAGTGAAGGTCTCGCCGTTCACTGTTGTAACTTCCATCATATCAGAAAGATCGGTAGAGCGAACATTGCCAGCGGCTACGTGATAAGTCAAAACCTTAGACAATTGATCTGCGCTTAGACCTGCAACTGTGCTGCTGATTGCCTCAAATGCACTATTCAATGGTGCGAAAACTGTGAATGGACCATCACCAGACAGTACAGTGACCAAATCTCCTGTTGCTGCTCCTAAAGCTCCAACTAATTCTGAGAAATTAGCGTTTGCCGCTGCATGACCTACGATGTCCATTGGCATAATTACTTTATCCACTACATGAATGACGCCATTCTTACCAATAATATCAGTTGCTGTTACATTTACATCGCCATTGATGATTACTTTCCCAGCAGTATTTTCTACCAATAAAGAAAGATTTGTACCATTTGGACCTGTTGCAGCAGCCATACCCAAGTAAGTTTGACCTTCTGCAATATCACCAGCATTCACTTGTGCTCCAAAGACGTGATACAATAGAATTTCGCTTAGTGCTTCATCACTGATTGTTGCTAGATCAACACCTAATGCATCAAAAGCGTTATTTGTAGGTGCAAAAACGGTGAAAGGACCACTACCATTCAAAACACCGACTAAATCTACACGCTCTAGTGCGCTTACCAAAGTACTGAATTGACTATCGTCAGCAGCAATTTCTGCTACGGATTTTTCTGAATTAGGCGTTTCCATTACTTCCTCTTCACAAGAAGAAAAAGCGATCATCATGAATCCTGCCAATAAACTTAAAATGAAAGATGACTTCAACATAATTTTCAATTTTCGTTGAGTGATAAATGTTTTTATGTCTCCTTATGTGTATGAATGACCAGAAGGGTTGCCTGAATCAGATGTTAAAATTTTTAAGAATGCTTTTTCTTCAATAGAAAAACAGTGTTTTTATCCTTAGATTAATCATTGTAAATATTTGATAATCATATGGTTGAATGCATATGTTGGCGCGCTACATCTCCTGTGTAGCGAGTAGAAATCTTTTTTGTAAAAATAATGCTGCAAATTTTATTTTAAATCCTTACCTTTGCAGCCCTTAATTTTAGAACTATTATTTTTCAAGAGAATGGCAAATCATAAATCTTCAAAGAAGAGAATGCGTCAAGACGCTAAGAAAAGATTGCAAAACAGATACTACAAGAAGTCTGCTAGAACTGCGATCAAGAAACTTCGCGAGATGGAGGACAAGAAGGAAGCTGAGGAATTCTTGCCAAAGGTATCCAGCATGATTGACAAATTAGCTAAGAAGCGCACTTGGCATCCTAATAAAGCAAGTAACCTTAAAAGCAAATTAGCGCGCCACGTGAATCAATTATCTTAAGATTCCGTATATTCTTCCTATGAGGAGTTTGAAAAGTGCAATAGACATTAATGCTTTATTGCACTTTTTCAGTATAACTCCCTGTAATCTTCATACATTACGCTTTTCTTATAGACGAAATAAACTTTTGATGAGTTAGTTCGGTCTATCTAATTACCTACGTGCTAGTAACGAAAAATTGCTTGTGTTTTTTTGAAACAAGCAGTGCTTTCCTGTGTACACTACTAATGAAAAGACTTCTTTAGAGATTAAAATTTAGTTGTTTTAATGGGATATTAGTTTTATTACCTTTAAAATGATAGTTTTTTCGCTCAAAAGAAGGAATTAAGAATTATAATAATTGTGTAAGCCGTTTGATGTTTCATATCTCACATCTATGGCATTCACAATCTAGCATTCGCAACCATTAACATATTTATTATATAAAACCGATCTTATGATTTCTTCGCTCTACATGAGGATAACTTCTTTCTCGTTATTCTGCTTTGCTTTATTTGCGACTACAACTCTTCAAGCACAAGATATTTACAAGGCATTTTTGACTGGACGAAATGAAGTGATGCCTGTATTGACTTCTGCAACGGGTAGTATCACCGCTACTTTGGACGGTAGCAACTTAGTCGTCGCAGGAGAATTTAATAATCTTTCTGCACCACCTTTAGATGGTGGAGTCACCGTTAGTGTTGGCTTTGCAGGACAAGAAGGTGCTGTGAGTTTTAGTTTATCACCTGCTATGAATCCAGATCAAAGAAGCGGTGTTTTTCAAGCAGGTGCTAATTCTTTTTCTTTGAGTCAGGCACAAGTTGACTTGCTCGAAGACCGTTCTTTATACGTCAATATTAATACAGGAAACCATCCTGAAGGAGAAATCAGAGGTCAATTGACTCCAGACGCCTTAACTTACTTTTCTACTAATCTTTTTGGCAGTAATGAAGTACCAGCCGTCAATTCTTTCGGAAATGGACAACTAATCGTTGAGCTAGTAACTGCTTCTAATATTGTTGTTACAGGTTCTTTCAGTAATTTGGGTTCTGCTTTTGATGAAAGCATTGGGGCGCATATTCATTTAGCTGCGGCTGGACAAAATGGACCAGTGATGCTTCCACTAACTGTTGAAGTGGGCGAAGATGGAACAAGTGGAGTACTGAGAGCGGAGAGCAATACATTTGAGATAGAGTTGACCCAATTATTATCACTAGGAGAACGAAAATTGTACGCAAATATTCACAGCATCAATCATCCTGGTGGAGAGCTTCGCGGACAGTTTGTCCCTGCGGAGGCGAGTGCAGTGTTCCGAGCGAATTTGTCTGGAAATCACGCCGTTCCTGTCCATGCTTCGGAAGCAGCAGGCGCAGCTATGGCGGAAATTTATGGAGATACCTTAATGATCGTTTCGGGGACTTTTAACGATTTAGAAAGCCCAATAGAAACCGTTGGCAATCGCCCAGGTTTATTTGCAGGTTTGGCAGGAGAAAGCGGTGGTTTTATCTTTCCGATTACAACTACTTTGGAAGACAGCGGCTTGAACGGAGAAATCGAAGCATCTAATAATGTATTCCTATTAGATAACGCACAACGAACAGAACTGTATCGTCGAGGATTGTACGTCAATCTTGCTACTGCTGACCAAATGGAAGGAGCATTGCGCGGACAATTAGCTCCTGAATCTCAGATTTTCATGCACGGTTTCATGTCGGGAACACTTGCTGTACCAACTTCTTCTTCTAAAGGTTATGGGAACTTGCTAGTCGAGTTGAATGAAAATAAAATGACGCTTTCTGGTTCTTATCAAGATATTGATGGTTCGCCTGGAAGTCCTCGTTTGCGTATGGGCTATGCCGGTTCGACGGGAGAACAATTATTTGCTGTGACGACGGTTGGAGAATTAATGGAAGCGAATGATAATGTATTCGACCTAACTGAAGATCAATTGGCGGCATTGATGGGACGCCAAATTTATTTCAATTTACCGTCTAGTGCACAAAGCGTAGGCGAATTGAGAGCGCAGATTTTACCAGAAGCTACGGCTTATTTTGTGAGCACCCTCTCTGGCGCGAGTCAGACGGAATTTGTGAACACAGACGCTTATGGACAAGCGATTATTGAATATACCAATGGGGTGAGTACCGTCACAGGAAGTTTCGCTGGCTTAGATAGTGATTTCAATTTGAACGCAGGTGGCGGTGCGCACATTTATGATGCTTACGCAGGTTCATCAGGAGAAATCGTGCAGCGATTGAATGTAGTTTTGGGTGAAGACAGTCAAAGTGGAACATTTGCTGCGGAGGACAATAATTTCAATTTGGAAGCAGATGATATTGCTTCTCTTTTTGATCGTGGTCAGTACATCAGTTTAGTGACTACCGATCAAGTAAATGGCGCAATTCGTGGGCAATTGTTGCCCTATGCGAATGCTTACTTCACGACTACACTTTCTGGCTCTAATCAATTATTACCGATTGAAACGGGTGCAAGTGGTGCATTGAAAGCAGAATTGAGAGGCAATGAATTAGTCATCTCTGGTAGCTTCAACAACTTGATGGCAAATGCGAGCGAAGAAGATGCGAGTCTGCGCATTGGAGCGGCTGGAACAGTAGGTTTAGAATTGTCAAAATTGCAGCCTGAACTATCTGCAGATACACGCGCGGGCACTTATCGTCCAGCTCAAAATACGTTTACTTTGACGGATGTAGAGGTTAGAAATTTGCGACAAGATGATTTATATGTCAATATTATTAGTCCTGCATTTGCTTCTGGAGAGCTTCGCGGACAACTGTTGGCAGAACCTAATTACGCTCCAGAAGGCGATAGTGAAGTTTTGATTCCAACGGACGGTGAACAGCTAGTAGCAGATGGCGATCCAACGGGAATGTTGCGCTTGAAATGGGATAGACCAAGAGATGAGAGTGATCTTTACTACATCGTACAATTCTCTGAATTTGATGACTTTAGAACTTTTGAGAACAAAGAGATTATTCAAGGTTTCGATTCAACTTTGTTGTACACGCTAGGTTCATTGGATACTTTTTTAATGAACGAAGGCTTAGAAATCGGCGATACTTTACAAACGCACTATCGCTTCGTGGCTTCTGATGGCGCTTTGAGTACGGTTGGAAAAGGCAACTTGATTACTTTGGTGCGTGGAGATACCCAAAGAGGAACGGGTGCGGATTTGGAAATATTCATCACTGCGCCAACTACGCCCTATGAGCAGTTTGCAGAAGTTCCTTATCAAATTACTGTCATCAATCGTGGTCCACAAAACGCTCGAAATATTTTTGTTAGCGCACCTTTGCCCGAAGGCATGGTTTTCACTAGCGCAACACCTAGTTTAGGAACCTACAATCTCTTCTTTGAATGGTGGAATATTCCTGCCATGAATGTGGGAGATACCGCCGTCTTGGATTTAACTCTATTTACCTTAGTAGATAATCAACCAATCACCAATTTCGTGCAAATTATTGGTGGTCAGCCACTTGATCCTGATTCAGTGCCTGACAATGGCGTTGCACCAGATCCGCAAGAAGATGATGAAGCTGCTTTTACGATTTTCTCAGAACCTGTGATTCGTGGTGGAGTGACTTCTGATTTATCCTTAGCATTAGAAGTCAATCAAAACGAATTTACAGCATTTAGCAATGTAGCTTATACCTTGACGCTGACCAACGATGGTCCAGATAGTGCCGCGAATATTCGAGTAGGCGCATTGATTCCAGAAGGAATGACTTTTACTTCTGCAGTGGCGAGCGAAGGAAGCTATCGAGTAGTGACGCAAGACTGGGAAGTGCCATTATTGAGAACTGGAGAGAGTGTGACGCTTGAATTGACCTTATTCACCTTGGTGGAAGGACGACCATTGACTTTATTTGCGCAAATCATCGCCAGCGACCAAGAGGATCCAGATTCTACACCTGCGAATGATTTAGATGGTGTGCCAGATGAAGATGATGAAGTAGCTGTCACTATTTTGCCAGAAGATGGCATAGAAGGAGGAAACAGTGCAGATTTATCATTAAGCATTTCCATTGATCGTCAAGACTATGAAATCTTCACAAATTATGTCTATACGTTCACTTTGACGAATGATGGTCCAGATGGTGCAGCCAATATTTTTGTAGATTCACAACTGCCTGATAGTCTAGCATTTACGGATAAAGCAGCTTCCGTTGGTGAATGGAATAATTTCTTCCAATATTGGTTCTTGCCCTTCATTGAAAGTGGTGCGACAGAAACTTTGGAATTGACGCTGTTCACGCTATCCGAAGAGACGCCTATTACTTTCTTTGCGCAAGTCATTGCAGTGGAACAAGATGATCCAGATTCGATGCCCAATAATAATGATACAGGCATTCCAGTAGAGGATGACGAAGCGAGTTTAACCATTACACCTGTGAGTAATAACGCGAATGAAATAGAGAATCGAGGTCATGTATTTGGTTCGATCTATCCTGTACCGACAAGAGAAGAAATCAATGTCAATGTCAACTCATCTAAAGAGCGAAGTGCGCTATTGAGTATTGTCAATCAAAATGGTGCAGTGGTGCGCAGAAGAGCAGTAGATTTAGATTTTGGAGATAATGCTTTCCGTTTTGATGTGGAAGAATTGCCTTCTGGAATGTACTACATCTTCTTGACGGATGCGAAGTCTAAATTGTTGAATTGGAGGTTTGTGAAGATCGAGTAAAAGCATCAATAAATAGCTCAATAAGTAGAATTGAAAATTCTGCTTATTAAGCTATTTATTTCACAATCATCTCCCAATACGTCCCTCCAAAAGATGCTTCACTTGCAAACCAAGATGCGGAGCCAAATTATTCATCAATGGATTCTGCGAAATATGCCTTCCCAACTGCTTCATATCATCTTCAAAATCTAACTGCAAATCAGGGTGCATTCGAGAGAGTTGTTTGAGCAACTTCACTGCTCTTTTGATAACATAATTATTTATCGTTCGTTGCTTATGCTTTGGTGCCTCTTGAATGCGTTCTCCCAAGAGAGATAAACTTTTATTGAGCATAAAGAAATTAAGCTGAATATCACCATATTTATCTTTGGTCGTTTTTACATGACGGGTAATTTCTCCACTAATGGAGCGCAAGTCAAGCAACAGATAACCAGGTGAATAGTAATGCAGCTTGCATTTTTCTAAAAATTGATTGATCTCTTCCATCAATTCTCC
>JBCDFY010000324.1:0-6988 GCA_039176995.1 Bacteroidota bacterium | reverse complement strand
GGAGCGAGAGAAAAAATAAAAATTGGAAATTTTTATTTTTTCTCTCGCTCCAAAGGAATGATTAAAATTTTTCTGCGAAAAATTTCAGCGAAGCGCAAGCTACTATTGACAATATTATAACAAAAACTGATTCTCCCATGAAAGAAAGATACAACATTGTCCTAGTGGACGACCATCCCATCGTGGCATTAGGCGTAAGAGCGATGCTAGAACGCCATCCTCAATTCAATTTGGTTCATCATGCTTACTGTGGTGAAGATTTGCTCCAGTATTTTGCGGAACATTTCGCTGATCTTTTGCTTTTGGACTTGAATTTACCTGATTATGAATACATTGAGTTGATTCAGAGTATCAAAAAAGCAACTACTGATCTTAAAATTGTAGCTTACACAGCTTATCAAGACACAAATTTAGTCAAATCAGTGCTTCGCCAAAAAATTGATGGTTATTTATTGAAGACCACACCAGCTGATGAATTCAGAAGAGCCTTAGGTAAAGTCTTGAACGAAGATGAAGTGTATATTGGTTCTAATGTGCAAATTGCACCGAAGAAAAAACCTTTGCGCAAACAACTGAAAGACAATTTTCAAAAACGCTTGAGTCTTTCCAAGAGAGAACGCGAAATTTTAACGCTCATCAGTCAAGGCTACACGAGTATCAGCATCAGTCAAGCCTTATTTATCAGCAAACATACCGTCGAAACACATCGAAAAAACATTTTGCGCAAGCTCAATTTCAGTTCTAGCACAGAATTAGTGAAATTTGCGGTGCAGCAAGGTTTGGTCTAAGAGTTGAAGGATTCAGAATTTGAAGGATGAAAGGACGCGTTTGCTGTGTCATTCATAAATCATTCGAATATGAGAAACCTTCTTTTCCTAGCACTTTCCCTATTCTTGTTGGCTTGTTCCGAATCTACCTCAATGGTAGAAGAAGTCATTACCGAAGTTCAGCAACAATATCGTCCAGACAAGCGCGTCGCGATTTTTGATGTAGAAGCTCAAGGGAAAGCGGGCGAAGTGCTGCTGAAAGGCCAAACTAATCTGCCCGAAGCACGCGAGCAATTATTGAAAGAACTTTCCGCAATTGGTATCAATGTCGTTGATAGTATTCAAGCATTGCCACATCCTAATTTGGGTAAAGAAATCTACGGCGTTGTTAATCTCTCTGCTTGTAACATTCGCTCCAATCCTAAGCATTCTGGGGAATTGGCAACGCAATCCACTTTGGGTACGCCGCTCAAAATTTACTTGATCGAAAACGATTGGTATCGTGTGCAAACGCCCGATGGCTATTTGGGTTGGCTAGATAAAGGTGGCTTCACGCAGATGGATAAAGCGCGTTACAATATTTGGAAATTGCGAGATAAAGTCATCTATAATAGGGATTTTGGCTTTTCTTACAGCGAAACGGATTCCACTTCAAGGCGTGTTTCCGATTTGATTGCTGGTAATATTTTGGCCTTGGAAGGCGAAGAAGACAATTACTTCAAAGTGCGCTACCCAGATGATCGAATGGCCTATGTTTTGAAGTCGGAAGTGATGAATTATTCAGATTGGTTAGCGCAAAATCCTACGGCAGATAATATTCTTTCTAGTGCACAACAGCATCTCGGTCGTCCGTATCTTTGGGGCGGCACGTCAGGCAAAGGCATGGATTGTAGTGGTTTCACGAAGACGATTTTTTACAATAATGGCTTAATGCTTCCTCGTGATGCTTCGCAACAAGTTCATGTTGGTATTGAACTGAAGCACGATACGACTTGGCAGAATCTGCTACCTGGTGATTTTCTCTTTTTTGGTAGAAAAGCAATGCCCGAAAGGAAGGAGCGCATTACGCATGTTGCGATTTACATGGGCGACGGAAAAATTATTCATTCCGCAGGTACCGTAAAAATCGAAAGTCTCAATCGAAACGATCCTGATTTTGCGGAAGATCGCTTTGATACTTTCGTGAGGGCGAAAAGGATGTTGCAAAATGTGGGAGAAAATGGGGTGATGGCGTTTCGGGACTTAGATGGATATAAGAATTAGCGCACAAACTTTCGCTCAAACACACTTTCATTACCCAAAGCATCGGTCACTTTGAACAACAACTGATGTTCGCCCTTACCAATTCTTCCATCAAAGCGATGAAAAATACGTCGCGTTTTGGCATCGTGTTCCATTAAAATCCATTCGCCATCCACGAGCGCTTCGTAGTCGAAAGGAGAATAATTATCAGTTACTTTGAAAGACATTTGGCTCTTGCCGCGCATATTGTAAGTAAAACTAGAAGGTCGGATGCTCGGTGGAATCGTATCAATCATAATGTAGTGATCGCCCATGTTTTTGGAGCGTCCCCAAAGGCGTTCGTATTTCCATTCATGTCCAACATTGGTAATATCACCGTCTTTATCGCAATGTGCCACGAAGGCTTTACCTTCCATTCCATAAGGTAAATCAACGGGTTTAATCGCAATATCAAAATAGCCATGAACAGGCGTTTTGTAGTCTTGAACTTGATGTACTGCAGAGAAGATATTATCCGAATCGTCCAAAGTCATTTTATAATCCAAGTACAAATCTTCGTAGAAACTGCCCTCTGGGAAGTAGAGGTATAATTCACCATTATCAATGGCATTTTCGTCATCATAAGGTAAGAAATAGTTGAATTTTTCAGGCTTTGCGCTTGGTTGAGGTCTGTATTTAATCCAAAATTCTGCTTTGGACGTATTGCCTGTTATGTCTTCCGAGATTAAAGTGACTTTGCTCGAACGATTGGTTTCCAAATTCAGCATTCCATCTTGAATCATATCCTCATAAGACTCCAATTGATTGCCAGGCAAACGATAGCAACGATTGAAATAACTCTTCTTGGTCACGCGATCTTCGTAGTCCAAATGTGCATTGATGTAGCGCGTTTCATCAAAAGAAAAACGCTCCATTCTGAATCTAAACTTCAGCTCATCATCTTGAAAAAGGGAGATTGCATACACGCCATTCCAATTACTCAAGCCATTCATAAAATCGTAAGTCTTCAAAGCAACACCTACCTTTTTGCTGCCGGTGTAAACCGTGTCTCCTTTCACCCGATGACGCTTTCCAGAAGCATATAAATTGTAAGTTTTCGCGGCACTACTTTTGCGTTCTTCATTCAAATCATACACACGAATTTGATTCATTCGAGGTCGGTAAGTATCTTTTATTTTGAAGCCAAACAAGAGTGGATTAATTGGTCTTTCGGACTTCGTATCTCTTATTTCAAAATGCAAATGCGGTCCACCTGAACTTCCTGTATTTCCCATTCTCCCAACCTGTTCTCCTTTTTCAAAAGTAAATCTACCTGCTTCTGGGAAAAGGTCAACAAAAAAGGATTTCTTTTCATATTGCTTCGCTTTGATGTAATCCGCTATTTCAGGAGAAAATTTTTGCAAATGCGCATAAACCGTTGTGTAGCCATTTGGGTGGTCAATATAAAGTGCATTGCCATAACCACCTGCTTGCACTTTTATTCTCGAAACCGTTCCTCCCGCAGCAGCCAGTAGTACATCTCCCGAACGTCCTTTAGAGGATTTGATATCTATTCCAGAGTGAAAATGATTCGTTCGTAATTCTCCAAAAGTTCCCGTCAATAGCAAGGTGTGCTGTACAGGCGAACGAAAATAGTCTTGTGGATAAGGCTCTTTTTCAGAGGCAGAAAGCAGAAGAAAAGAGGACAAAAGCAGTAAAAAAATGCGCATGGCGTACAACTGGATTTTATAAAATTCTTGACCATTTATTACGTAATGAACGTAGTTGATTTCACATAGATCGTAGGAGTTATATTGTAGCTTAAAAACTATGTGAACTATATGAAAATGCTATATGAACTATGTGGTAAACAACCATAAAATTCCGTAGTCAAAAGAGTTCAATTCAAATGATCTATCATTGAAAACGTAACAATATTTTTTTTGGTTCTTATTCCTGCAAAAGAATAAAACAAGTCTTTCAAATGACATGGATTTTACGAACGATTTTGTTATGGAAATGTTAACACCTCATTAACGCCAGAGCCTGCATCAGCCTATATTACGGAATAGGAACATATAATAACTTTGTCCCTTATGAAGAAAATCACCCACATTGTTATTTTGAATCTCCTTTTCTTGGGAACGATTCACGCACAACTCACTGAACAAGAGCCAGTTCTAGTCAAACGTATTGATGCACCGATTACAATTGATGGCAAGATAGACGAGGCGGCTTGGTTCGAGGGACAACCTGCAGAAAACTTCTGGCTTTACTTCCCAACGGACAGTATGAAAGCGACCGTGAAAACGGAAATTTACATGACCTTCGATGATAAAAATCTCTACGTTGCTGCTAAGTGCTATTCCATAGGCGATGACTATACCGTTCCTAACTTAAGAAGAGATTATCGAGCGGGAAACAACGACAATATCACCTTACTTTTTGACCCATTTAATGATCGAACGAATGCCTTTGTTTTTGGAATGAATGCGCTCGGAGTAAGACGAGAAGCATTGATTTCTAATGGCGGTCAGGAACGAAATGATTTCTTGACTTCTTGGGATAATAAATGGTTCGGAGAAGCCGCTATTTATGATGGTTACTGGGTAGCAGAATTCGCGATTCCTTTCAAAACTTTGCGCTATAATGAAGGTGTAAAAACTTGGCGATTCAACAGCTATCGCTTCGATTTACAGTCCAATGAAACGAGTACTTGGATGAAAATTCCTCAAAACCAAATCGTGATGAACCTCGCTTTTATGGGTGAAATGCAATGGGAAGAAGCCCCTCCGAAACCTGGTGCGAATATCTCCCTTATTCCATACGCCATTTCTAACATCAATCATAATATAGACGAAGGTGACGTACCTGAAGCCAATTTCAATATTGGCGGCGATGCTAAAGTCGCAGTTACTTCGGGTATCAATTTGGACTTGACGGTCAATCCTGATTTTTCGCAAGTGGAAGTAGATGAATTGGTGACAAATTTGACCCGTTTTGAACTTTCATTGCCCGAGCGAAGGCAATTCTTCCTAGAAAATTCTGATCTATTTGGCAGTTTTGGTGCTCCAAATATCAATCCCTTTTTCTCTCGAAGAATCGGAATTGCTTACGACACAACTACTCAACAGAATGTCCAAAATCCAATTTATTACGGTGCTAGACTGAGTGGAAAGATAGATAATAATTGGCGAGTCGGATTACTGAATATGCAAGCTGCTGCCAACGAAAAAAATGGATTGCCGAGCTACAATTACTCTGTTGCCGCAATCCAAAGAAAACTGTTTAGCCGCTCCAATATTGGTGCAATCTTCGTGAATAAGCAAACCTTTGAAGAACTAGATGAAGAAAGCAGTTTTTCGCCCTACAATCGAGTAGTTGGCTTAGATTATAACCTAGCGACTTCGGATAATTCTTGGACAGGCAAAGCCTTTTATCATCGCGTACTCACTCCCGAAAAAGAAGAGGAGCAATTTTCTCATGCTGTTGCACTTTTTCATACCAAACGAGCCTATGAATTTACCATGATTCACGAGCGCGTAGGTGAAAATTTTGATGCAGAAGTAGGTTTCGTTCCTAGGAAAGATTTCAATCGCGTTATTTCTGGAGCACAGCTAAATTACTATCCTACAGAAGGACTTGTTGTTCGTCATGGCCCAAGCATAGAAGCCACTTTTTTATTTAATCCTGAATTTGGAAGAACCGATCACGCCATAGAAGCCAGTTGGGATTTTTCTCTGAAAACCAATGCGCGTATGGGCGCAGAAATCAATAATCGCTATACTTATTTATTCAATACCTTCAATCCAACAAGAGTAGATACGAGCGTCACCAAAGTACGTTTGCTAGAAGAAGGTGCGTATAATTTCACCTCATTTCGAGCCTTCTTTTCTTCCGACCGACGCAAAGATTTTTCCTACTTCATCTCCCCTACCGCTGGTCAATTTTTCAATGGCTATCGCTATGGACTTCGAGGTGGTTTGAATCTCAACATCCAACCGCGCGCCAGAATCGAATTGGATTACAACATCAATTATATCCAATTGCCCGAAGGTTACGACCAAGCCTTGCTGTTGCAAATTGGGCCTCGCGTAGATTTGACATTCACCAAAAATTTATTTCTCACGACTTTCCTCCAATACAACAACCAAACAGATAATGTCAATTTGAACGCGCGCTTCCAATGGCGCTTTAAACCCGTTTCAGACTTCTTTTTGGTTTATACTGACAATTATTATTCTACTGATTTTCGTACTAGAAATAGAGCCATCGTGGCAAAGTTAACGTATTGGTTGAATGTATGATAACTTGCTACCAAGCAATCGTATGAAAATGATAAAATGAATGCGAAGAAAGAAAACTTGACATCTGATAAAAATGAAAATAACAACTCTTAAAAATCCTGAGTTTGGCGACAGTGATATATCATCTTTTCCTTGGAGAAGCATGATAGACATAGTTATTTGGAAGTTAGAAAGAAGAAAAAAAGAGACCCCAACTATTATTAGTTCTATCAATGATTCGATTATAATTGATCTAACAGCTTCAATAGAAGGATTTATAAATGAACTGTTTGATATTGTTCTATCCAATAGAACAGATTTTAATTCAGGGATTCTTGTAAAGGATTTTGAAAGATTTAGTTCATCTAATAGCTTCGAACAAAGAATGTTTGATTTTTTAAAGCAAAAATTAGAGTCTTCGACTTGGTCAAGTTATAATGAAATATTTAAAATAATATTCGGAGAAACAATTAAAGGTAATGTAGATGATGAAGTTTGGAAAGGTATTTCAATGCTATTCGCTTACAGAAACTTGATGATTCATGGTAAGATACTCACAATAAGTTATTTCCAGATAGAAGATACAGATAAATTTGAAATTAAAATTCGAGGTAAATATAAAACTATATACTCTTACCTAGTGGAACAGAAACTATACTAAAACGGGTTAAAAATTAAACAAAGAGATAAGGCAAAAAATGTTTTACTTAGCTG
>JBCDFY010000323.1:0-7003 GCA_039176995.1 Bacteroidota bacterium | reverse complement strand
TTATGAAAAAGGAGTTAAAGTGGAAACCGAACACTTCAAAGAACTTCAAAAATTTATCCTCAGAAATCCAGATTTACCCAAGTGGGATGTCCTGATTGATTTTAATCGTAGTGGGTAGGTTATTTTTTACCAAGTCCCTTAATGAGAAAATTTAGAATGTTGGTCTTGACCGACCACACCAATCATAGTGCTGAAAATTCCTTGTATGCTCTAGTGAAAGCGATGAATGTTCATCCTAGCTGCCTTCAATTGGATGTAGCGACAAGAGGAAATCCTTCGAATGATCTATTTTTTAAAGGACAAATCGCCAAGGATTTATTTGTTAATGAAGTCAACGAAGATTTTGCTTTTTCCGCTAATGGCTTATCTTTTAAACGAAATATCAGACTAGAAAATTTAAAAACGTATGATGTTATTTGGTTAAGAATGCCTCCTCCTTTGTCTAGCGATTTTTTAGATTTCTTACAGCAAGCCTTTCCTCAACAATTGATTATTAATGATCCCAAAGGGATCCAAATCGCTGGAAGTAAGGAGTTTCTGACGCGTTTTCCGGAATGTTGCCCTCCGATGAAAGTTTGTGAGTCAATAGCAGACATTGTTCACTTCAAAAGCCGCTTCCCAATTGTGCTAAAACCCTTTCGAGAATATGGAGGAAAGGGTATTGTCAGAATTGACGGGGAGCAGGTTTGGGAAGAAAATCAGCAAATTACTTTTGCAGAATTCATCGACAAAATCAGAGATACAAATATTCAATATTTGGGAGTCAAATTTCTTAAAAACGTATCGAAAGGTGACAAAAGAATCATCGTTGTCAATGGCAAAATCATGGGAGCATCTCTTCGCTTGCCCGCGCAGGATTCTTGGCTGTGTAATGTAGCAATGGGTGGAAGTTCAAATTTTACGGAAGCGGACGAAGATGAAATGGAAATCGTCAGACAGATCAATCCTCCCCTCTCCGAAATGGGTATTGTTATGTACGGTGTAGATACTTTAGTAGGTGACGATGGCAAACGAATTTTATCAGAAATCAATACCACAAGTATCGGTGGTTTACCTCAAATTGCTCAATTGACAGGCAAACCACTCCTGAAAGAAGCCGCAGATTTAATCTGGAGTTACATTAAGGAAAAATCAAAATAAGTCAATGTTGTTAGAAGTAAAAAAAGACATTCCTATCATCAAGGAATTGGAAGTCAGTAAATCCCCTAAAGGCAAAATTTCTCATTATTGGTTACAAATTGCAACGGATGGAATGGGCGTACCTATTCATATTCCTGTCATGGTAGCAAGAGGTCTGGAAGATGGAAAAGTATTAGGTTTAACAGCGGCAGTGCACGGCAATGAACTCAATGGGATACCTGTTATTCAACGCTTGTTTAAGGAAATAGATATAAAAGAACTTAAAGGTACGATAGTTGGTGTTCCTGTTATCAATGTTCCTTCTTTGTTGCGAAAAAAGAGACGATTTATCGACGGAACAGATCTCAATCATATTATGCCTGGCAAAGCAAATGGTAGAGTAAGTCAAGTGTATGCTTGGCGAGTGGTCAATCGCATTATCAAAGAATTCGATTATCTAATTGATCTCCATACCGCAAGTAATGGACGAGTTAACTCTTATTACATTCGAGCAGACATGGCGGACGAGAAAGTGCGCAAAATGGCATTGCTCCAAAATGCACAAATCATTGTGCATAATCCTCCAAACGATGGTACGCTGCGCGGAACAGCTGACGAAATGGGCATCTCTGCGATCACTTTAGAAGTAGGCGATCCAAATCTTTTTCAAAAGGGGATGATTCGAGATGGACTAACGGGTATTCATAATCTTTTGGGACATTTCGGTATGACCAATTCAGAAGTGGAAGAACAAGATGAAGATACCGTCATCTGCAAAAAATCGTACTGGATATATACCGATACAGGCGGTCTCTTGACCGTACTTCCAAAAGTCACGCAAAAAGTAAAGAAAGGACAACTCGTCGCTACATTGAGAAATATCTTCGGCGATCTTATCAAAGAATATCATGCACCCGAAGATGGTATTGTTATTGGAAAAAGTGTAAGCCCTGTCAATCAAACAGGAGGGCGTATTTTACATTTAGGGATTACAGAATAAATCTTCTGGTAGTGTTATTAAGTTTAAATAGATTTCGTATTCGAAGCATAAAAACGACCGCTTTTCCAGATTAGTGAGTCGTCGCCTTCAAGGTATCGGGCAATGTATTCACCGCCGCTCTTGACCATGCCGTATAACCACCCGCCAAATCATAAATTTCTTGACAACCCATTTCTTGTAATATTTTCGTGGCTTTTGCACTTCTTCCGCCTGCTTTACAATAAACAAAAACGGGACGCTTCACATCAATAGCAGTTTGCAAATTTGTCTGAAAATCATCTCCAAAGAAATCAATGTTATTGGATTGATCTAAGTGTCCAGCACCATACTCTTTTGCCGTTCGGACATCTATGAGTTGCGCATTGGCTACTGCTTGTAGTTGTGTTTTGAATTGCAGTGGAGGTAGCGTTTTGATGGTCGAAGTTGCTTGTTTTTTATTCGTATTGGTTTCTATTGCAGTATCACGCTCTGTGTCTTGCATATTTTGCTTAGATTGGCAGGCGAAGAGAAGAACAGCGAGGAAAAACAAAAGAAGGGTGCGCATGATTGTGAATTTTGCTGTAAAAGTAGGGAATTTATTAGGTACGTAACCATACGGTTAAAAAGAGTTTGTACAACAAATTGCACTTTTATAGAGGCTCTGAAGTCATAAAGACTCTGCTCTCTGCTTTTTTCAACTCATAGCGGCATCGAACCGCCATAAGTTGATCGAGGTTTCCAAAGGACAAAAAATGGCTATATGCCATTTTTTGTCCTTTGAAAACCTCGATGGAATTGGATGGACTCGATGTCCATCCAATTCCAAAACAAGTCGCTCTCAGCAAGCACTTTCGGTATTTGCGCAATTTGTTGTACATACTTAAAAGGAAATGCAGGTGCAAAGTTTTTTTGTATTCAGGTCTTACTTTCCTTAGTGTCTTAGTGGTTCAAAAAGAATAATAGCGCATATGAAAATAGGCATTACAGGCGGCATTGGAAGTGGAAAGACAACGGTCTGCAAAATCTTCGAGACTTTGGGTATTCCGATTTACTATGCAGATGATCGAGCAAAGCAATTGATGACAGAAAGCGAAGAACTGAAAGCGCAAATCGTTGAGCATTTTGGAGTGGCAACTTATAATGAAGCAGGAAAAATCAATAGAGCGCACTTAGCCAATATCGTGTTCAACAACCCTGATAAATTACTACTCCTCAATTCTTTAGTACATCCCGCAGTACATCAAGATGCAGAAGAATGGCATCACGCACAAAAGAATGCGCCTTACACCATCAAAGAAGCAGCCTTGCTTTTTGAAAGTGGCAGTTTTCGACAACTGGATAAAATTATTTGCGTTTATGCTCCAGAATCTGCACGTTTGCAGCGCGTGATGCAAAGAGACGATGTGAAAGAAGCACAAGTACTGGCACGCATGAACAAGCAATTGTCCGATTTTGATAAGATACAATTATCAGATTTTGTGATCACTAATAATCAACAGCAATTTTTAATCCAGCAAGTGCTAAAAATCCATCAAACGCTACTAACATGGAAATGAAATTTGAGAATAATTCCGAAATCGTTATTAAAGACACCGCATCTTTTCATACCCTTCGTGAGCAAGGCCTGAAAGATAAAAAATGTACTTTTCAAGGCATCAATTTCATACAAGAGGAGGTGGATTGGAAAGAGTTAGAGTTAGCAAATTGCTGCTTTTTTGGATGTCAGTTGACCAAAGAGGATCAACTGTATTTGCTAAGACAGGGTGCGCATATTTTGAGTACGCCCGATAATTTACCTTATCGTCCTTTCCGCAACGAACTCTACGCTTTCACAGAACTAATGGCAGGTTATTCACCAGAAGCAGACAACAGCTACGACCTAAAAATTTACAATCATTTTTCTAAAAACCGCTTCAATCCACCAATGGCAGAAGCTCTTTGGCAACGCATCCACGATCATTCGATAGACGAAGCCCTACGCGAACTTTTACAATTTGACGAAAATGGCATGACGCAGCGCAAATGTGTCGGCTTTATGGGTGGACACAGCACGAAGCGAACTGATCCTTTTTTCCGAAAAATGGCACATACGGCGAAACTGACTGCGGAAGCAGGTTATTTGGTCGTTTCGGGTGGTGGACCAGGCATCATGGAAGCCTCAAATCTAGGAGCATATTTTGCTGGAAGAAGCGCGAAAGATTTGGATGATGCGATTGATTTGCTCTGCGAAGCATCTTCTTATAAAGACAAAAGCTATCACGAAAAAGCCCTACAAGTCATTGAAAAATATCCAAATGGTGCAGAAAGTTTAGCCATTCCAACTTGGTTTTATGGACACGAACCAAGTAATTTATTCAGTACCAAAATCGCGAAATATTTCTCCAATAGCATCCGCGAAGATACTTTGCTGGCAGTTTGTTTGTATGGCATCGTTTACGCGCCAGGTAGTGCAGGCACGACGCAAGAAGTTTTCCAAGAAGCCACTCAAAATCATTATGGCACTTTTAATTATTACAGCCCAATGGTATTTTTAGGAATTGAACGCTATGAAGTGCAGACCTTGATCTATCCGCTATTGAGGCAGTTGGCTTGGGGCAGAGAATATTTCGATATGTTGCACTTGACGGATGAGCCAGCGGAGGTGGTGAAGTTTATTGAGAAGCATCCACCTAAAAAGAAGGATAGCTAAACCGCTATTGCTCAACCAGCTAAGGCTTTTCTTTGTATTAATTAATAAATGTGCAAAATGAAATCATTCAAAAACTGGACGCGCCAAGACATTGCCGATCAATTTGGTTTGGATGTGAAAGACCATTGTAAAGCATTAGATCATTGGCTGAATGTGGAGGTAGTACTATCCGAGGAAGAGCGAATAGATTTAGAACGCTTACAATTGAAGCTCAAACAGAATGTAGATTTGTGGAATGAGCAAGAATTGATTATCAAATTCATTGCACTTTTAATTGATAAAGTAGATTACGACAACGCCACTTATAAATCCTTCGCTAATCGAAAATTGAGTGGACAAATTGATGGCGAAACTGTTTCTGGCGAAGTAGATTTGATGATTGCCAGTGGGAAATTTGAGCCGAAAGAACCCTACTTTTGCTTACATGAATACAAAAAGGAAAAAGGAGCAGACAATGATCCGCTTGGACAATTGATCATCGCAATGATGACAGCAAGCGAGATTAACAAATGGGATCATCCAATTTATGGAGCTTATGTGATGGGAAGGAACTGGTTTTTCTTAACGCTAGAGGGACGTAAATACTGCATTAGCGAAGAATATGTTGCTACGCGTGATGATTTGCTTAAAATTTATGGTATCCTGAAAAATCTTAAAGGAATAATAAATGAATTATCGCAAGAAAAAGAAGGTACAAGAGCAGCGCAAGGAAAGTGAATTAGATCAGCTTCACCGCTTTAGTCATCTCCCTTTTCCCAGGAGGTCCTTTCAATCGCTCCACCGTAAAACCTGCTTTTTTCATGGTGCGTTTTACTTCTCCTTTGGCACAGTAGGTTACCAAGATTCCATCTTTTTTCAAGGCAGCAAACATCTTTTCCATGATGGGCAACTCCCATAATTCAGGTTGCGAGTTAGGAGCGAAAGCATCGAAGTAGATGATGTCGAAAGTATCTTGATAGGCAACTTGATCGAAGGTTTGTTGGTGTTTTAGAAAATTGAAGTTTTCGCTAAGCTGATGTTTTGCTTCCCAATCCAATTCGTGCAATTGTTGTAAAATGGGAGCATCTTCTTTCTCCACTTGCAAGATCTCATTGAAGTTCAACTGCTGCGCATCTGCTAATGGAACTGGAAAGGCTTCATAAGCGACATAATTAATCTCTAAATTTCGCTTTTTTGCTTCCAAATAAGTCATCAAGGCGTTCAGTGCCGTTCCTAATCCAATTTCTAATATCGAAATCTCTTTTTGCACTACTGCCTTAAATCGTAAAGCAGCATCTATAAAAACGTGCTTCGTTTCTTGTACTGCTCCATATTTAGAATGGTAGCTCACACCAAACTCTTCCGAAAAAATAGAATGAGAACCATCTTGGGTTTCAAAAATATTCGACTCGCTCATTATTAAGGAATGAAGGATTTAGGGTAAAAGTAAGAACTTAAAGATTGGAAGCAAAATGGAGGAAGGGCAGATTAGGGAGAAGCTGTTTTTTTGACTTTTATATTGTTATCCAGTGACTTCCCGTCACTGGATAACTTTTCCTTTTAAGTTAAAACAAGATTTGTCCAGCAACGGGAAGTTGCTGGACAAAGTAAGTCCATTAATTTATAAATGAACAAGAATGGTTTATTTATGATAAAACAAAAAAATCAGGATACACGAGCGAAAGAGATAAAAACAATCTCAAAATATTTTTTCAGCTGGTTTTGCCTATTGTATGACTCGAATATCCTGACTGTGTTTGGAAACTACTGAGGCTTCACCAAAATTTGCTTAACTGCAGTTTTCACCACTTCGGTCACTTTTTCACCAATAGAGAAGTTATTTGGACAGCCATATCCGCGGTTGCAAGAAGAGAAAGAAGCAGTGAACGCCAACAGACTGAAAATCACTAAGGTGTTTTTGATATTTTTTCGCATGATAAATTTTTTTAATGAGTTCTAAACTATTTACCTAGTAAACGATTGTATCAGAAAAAGTTACAAAATACTAAAGTGTTAACGGCAAACGAAATCGATTTATTTTCGTATCAAAGCATTGATTTTGTTGGCAAAAGTAGAAACTCACTTATCTTGCAGCAGTATTTATATTAGGTATTTTCCAAAACATCGCTAAATGAAAATTTTATTGCATAAAATTTCCATTTAGCGGTTTTTTTATGGAGATGTGGGTGTTTTTAGATTTTTCCGAAAAAATCTAAAATTGATTGCATTTCCAATTG
>JBCDFY010000322.1:0-7020 GCA_039176995.1 Bacteroidota bacterium | reverse complement strand
GAATAATCTATTTTTTTCCTCAAAAAGCCCCCCTCTTTTTGAGGGCTTTTTGAGGAAAAAAATGTTGGCATAACCCGAATCACCAAAATTTTGAAACCTATCTTAAATTTTTGTCCTGATTTATTGAACCACCTCAAGATGGTAACTTATCTGCATCAGTTGCTGATAGACTTGCTTCGGCAGCTTTCCATTTAGCAGTTGCCATCTTTAATTGTGGATGAGTGGTCTCTGCCATTTCCGCCTCATTGAGTTGATGTTCATTTCTTATTAACAAATCCTGACGGGGTCTTTTGAGGACAATAGTACTTTCATTTGGCAGATTCAAAATCGTTTGAAGGCGGTGTACGCTCGTTGCTAAAGCAGCATTTGCTTCTACTAGCACTTGCACTCTCTGCGCCAACTGATATTGAACTTCTAGTAGATCTGCTTCTGCTTTTGTACCAAATTCAACTAGTTTTTTCAGTTCCTGCAAATGCTGTTCTTGCTGCTCTAAATTCAGTTGTGCTTGTGCTTGTTTTTCTTCTGCTAGAAGCACAGATAAATAAGTCTGTACCATTTGAATTTTTAAATCGTAGATAGCAGTCTCTCGCTTTGCTTCATTAGCATTCAATAAGTGATTGGCTTCCGCCAATTGATGTCTATATTTTCCGCCTAAAGGTAACTGCCAAGCTAGGTTAATGCCTATGCTTTGGAAGGCGATTTCTTGGTTGGCAAAAGCATTAGTCGTTGGGTCAATTGTCCGCCCGAATTGCATGCCTAAATTAGAGAAACTTTCGATAGTTGGATAAATGCTATTTCGCTGTTGTTGTACATTCAAAGTGGCAATATCAGTCTCAATTGCCGCTTGCTGAATCCCAATATTTTCTTGAATAGCGCGCTCCAAGCAATCTTCCAACGACCAGATTTTTTGAGCATAAGAAGCGTTTATCAAGAAACAGATAAACAACATAGTTGCTTTGGCTCGATAAAGCGCATAGGAATAGCCGATGGTGTCTTGCTTGTAAGCTGCCATTTCTGAGATATTTTCGATGTAATTAGGATAAAAATGGAAAGTAAATTGAGGTCAAAGTCAATTAGGCAATCGCTTTTTCAATTTGCTGATGTTCGAGTTCTTCATCAGGAGAATCTGCATCGTTCTCAGCTTCAGGTGTCATTCGCTTGATCGTTCTTAGTAAGAAGATACCTAGCAGTAAACTACCGATCAAAGCTAAAGCAAATAACACATCATTGCCGATCAACTCTCGCGTATTTTGCTCACTTAAATCAGTTGTTGTTCCCAGTAAGAAGGCGAATGAATTATTGATAAAGTGCAGGATAATGACCGCCATCAAAGAGCGTGTTCGCCAATAGACAAAGCCTAGAACGATGCCAATTACCATTGCATTAATTGCCTGTAAGGGATGAAAATGAATGATTCCAAAAACGACTGCGGAGATCAAAATCGCTTTCCAGTGTCCGTATTTTTGAAGTAGTCCTTTCAAAATCACACCTCTAAAGAGGACTTCTTCTAGAATAGGAGCTAAAATGACTGCTGCAATCACTGTACCGACGCTTGGCTGGAATAGTGCTGCCAATTCTGCTACCATTGCTTCTGCATTAGGCACAAAAGACATGAGTAAGCTGCTAGAAACAAAGGTCAGACTCCAGATCGCTAGCATAGCTAAAACAACGATGCCTACTGATGTTCCTTTTTTCCAATTGAGTTGACTCACGCCACCAGATTTTCTTACGGCAAACCAAGTAGTAAAACCAGTGCCTAACCCTATCGTCAATAAAATAACTAAGGGATGTGTAGCTGCTGTATCCATATCTATGCCTGTGGCGACTAAAATGGCAATTGCAATGATGCTAGCTACCGCCGCACCCAGTAAATAAATACCAAAAAGTCCTAGCAACTGTAACCAAGAAGGATAAATGTGTTGATTCGTTTTCATAACGTCGTTGTTTGATTTGATAGGTTAAAGATGTGGGAATTGACGATTGATTACATTGACAAAAAACTTATATTTTTACAGGTGGAGAATCGTTTATAAAACAGCATGATTTTAATATAAAACTCTGATTGTCAACTATTTAAACCTAATATTCTATCACTAGTAACTTCTGTAGTAATTTAATACCATCCACGAATAGGAAGTTTCCATATAATAAAAAAGGTAGCTATACAAATAGCTACCTCTATCATCAAATCACTCTGATTTCATCTGTTCATTTTTATTATCCTTGATGGTCAGATGGTACTTACCATGATTAAATAATCATTGCCTCGTGTGCTTAAAGATTATTTAATCATGGACGTTTCAACCATTTTCTTTACGACTTCGAGAGAGCAGCCTTTTGCGTATGCAACCACTTATTGTAATACTTGAATAGAAAATCATACGCCACCATTTCTTGCATTCGGTGTTTGCTCAAGAAAATTCGATTACAGATCATGTGAATGTAACTAGGCACAATGCCGACAGCTAATGGAGAAGGTAATTGTTGCTGACTATCCAACCGCTTCAGTTCGTCAATGATGGAAACTAAATGTTCAGAACGTTGCTTCAATAAACCCCACAGCGGCTGATAAATAGCAGCTTTATTCTCTTCATTCAAAAATCGCTCAATAGTTGGCTCATAATTTTTGTAGCGTTCATTGATTTGCTTATTGAGCAGTCCTTTTCGATTGAATTCTTTACCAAAACTGACTTTCAGCAATTTCAAAATACTCAACTTCTCTTTCAACGAATACCCAAAATCATTCAACAATTGATCGATAGACAGCATTGCAAACAACCAACGTACTTCCTCTCCTTTAGCTCCTTCAATTAAGCTGCTAAATTGAAGTGTACACTGACTGTCCGCATGAAACAGACTTTCGGTAGCTTCTATGGAAGCATAGCCATAGCGTTCTGTCTCTCGGAGATATGGATCGATCTGCGTTTTCCAAACGATACCTTGTTGCTCTAGCGGCTGAATGTGGTATTTAATGCTATTGATACAATTCGTGAAATAGGCTTTATTAATTAGATGAATTCGGAAGCGCAAATGAAAACCATCTTTGTCCGAATAACGAATGAAAAACCACTTATCTATCCACTGTTGCGCCTCCAAGTCAGCTACGATGGGCGCAATCGCTTGCTCTAGTACGGTGTCGGCTATTTTATCGCCACAATAAAACTTGTAGTACAACCATTCGTCGCCTACTGAAAAAAGCTGTTGTACTTTTTTGTCTTCTACCGATGAGGTATTCGCCACTAAAGTTTGCCCATTTTCAACTGCTTGCTTACGATAAGCTGAAGCCACAAACTCATTCGCGTAGTTGCCTGTGATGGACGATTCTTGAAATAGAAATTCTTTGAGTTCAATCAAGCCTTTATTCTTAATCAAACTATAGAAGACTTGCACACTCAATGGATTCTCAAAATTAATCAACACTTCATTGTCGCCTCTACTCACTACGACGACTTTCGGAATGTTGCGTTGTTGTAGAAATTGAGCTAGATGATCGGTATCGTTTTGATTTTTTAATAATGCTTTTATCTCCTCCCCACGAAGATTCCATTTTGCTCTCGACAGTACAATATCACCGATGGAAATTCTAGGTACAAAAGGCAATTCATACTCAAAATAGCCCAAAGAAAAACCCAAAGGTGATTGATCTTGCAACTGCAAATCGCAAAGGAAGTGATAAATCGGCAGTGCATCGACGGGATAGTTGTGGGCATTGCTTAGCTTAGGCAACACTTCTTTATTCAACGACTTCGAGCGTAACACGATGCGACCGTGACGAACCGAAATCATCAAATCCGTGACGTTGATTTGTTGTTCGCGTGGCAAAGAGGATTGCCCCAAATAAGGAATTTCATACCAGCGTGTACTTTTGCGATGCAACACATTACCAACTCGCGCCTGTGGCAGATGCACGATTTCAGCGACGATTTGGTGGATGTGTAAGTCCGCTTCCTGCTGCGCGATGTCATCTGCGAGTTTTTCGATACTTTCATCCAAGTGAGTGAAGCGACCGATCAAATTATTAGCAGATGGTCCCCACAAATTTTTAACGAATATTTTTTCTTGATTCGCCTCTGAAAAAGCACTAAAAAAGACAGAAAAGGTGTCCGAATAAGCCGATTCATCTGCTTTGAACGGTTTCAATTCTTGTTCGGTCAATTGAATCTCGGTTGCGTTTTCTGCATAAGCCGTCATCACTTTTTGAAACAAAAAAGATTGTTGTTTGCTCCAATTAATTTGAGTGCTTTGGCTTCGATTCCGTGAGAGTGTCAAGCCTTCTACTAAAGGTGTTTTCGCACCTATCGAGCGATCATAACCAATACCGACATCGGGATCGAGCACTTGCACTAGCGGCATTTCGTAGGCTTCGTATCGCTCTTGAAATCGCTGTTTGAAGGTTTCCAGCTTTTGCTGAGGGCTCTTGCTGGATAGCTGATTGATGACTTGCACTGCTTGGCGCAATTGTTTTAAATAGCGATGACTCAAAGTTGCATCGCTTAAATCTCGAAAGGTATCGACCTGAAAGAGTTTGTTGAGTTGTGCTTTATCGAATTGCTGCTCAATGAAAGCAAACAAATTCAAATAGTCTTGCACATCGCTAACCTCTTTCGCTTCTATCGCTGACAATTGTTGCTGCAAAGCACGAAGCAACTTCAAAATAGTTTGCCCTTCGTGAAATTGAAACCGTGTTTCCTCAAAGACAGCGATCAATCGTTCCAAATAATCTTCACCAGTCAACGTCAGATCCAATTCGCTCACCAAAAACTGATTATCGATCAGCGTGTGCAGAAAGTTATGGATTTGAGTGGCGGTCACTTCTTCATCAGCAAGCGTGGCGATCAACTGCTCCAAAGTCGCGCCATTCTCAGTCAGCTTTACCACTTCCTCCAGATAGTGATTGCTATCCACACCCGATATTTTGTGTCGTCGTTGCTCGCCTTTGAGATAATATTCTACATAGCGATATTTATCTCCGATGGTGTAGAGAGAGGTGTTGGGATAATAGATCAGTTGCGCCCGAATCTCTGGCACGCGCTCAATGAACTGCAGCAACTGCGCCAGAAAAAAGGTATCGAACTTGCTTGCCTTTCTAATTCTGCTACCTTCGATAGCAATATTTGTTTCCTTATCTAGCTGCAAAGTCGCTACGGTTGCAAACAAACCAAAAGGTGTGCAGCGATTGGAAAAGCGTGCGTAGTATTTGTAGAGGGATGTTTGAAGGCTGCTCACTTCAACTTTACTAAACACTTCAGGCTGCTGCTCGTATCGCTCTAGCTGCTGATGCAAAGCTGGGGAAGCAATAAATAGCGCTTCGCGTACCAATGGCTCTTGAAAGCACGTCTGTATTTTTTGCCAAGTGATGTTGGTCTCCGTTTGTTTGAGGGGCGTGCGGAGGATGAGTTGGTTGTGGAAAGTGTGTGTGTTCATAAGTGATTTGATTGATGTTTAGAAAAGTGGTTCTTTTTGTAAAGAGTAGTGATATATTTTGCCATTTCGTTCTACCTCCAACTCTAAAATATCTTGATCCTTCCATTTAGAGCTGCATAAATCTTCTTGAGAAGTGATAGGTATATAGTTCACTGAAATGACTTTGTCTTGAACTAATACACCCGTTCTTTCGGCTGCTGACTCTTCAATTATATATTCAACCCTAGCTTCTTGAAGTTCATTGTTATATCTAATATTTAGTCCAAAGGAATTGGCATTGATAGCGAGTGTTTGAATAGGGAGTAAAAGCAATTCCTTATCTTTCCAGCTAATAGTAGCCTTGTAATTTTTCAAGAAGTCGATTCCTAATGCATTGAAGGATTTTGTGCTATTGATGTAAATTGGAAAGCTATCAACCTTGACTTTTTCTCCTATTTTGACTTCGGAGTAGTAAGCAATCAAAGTTTTTTTATCTGTACTAATTTTCCCTGATAATCCTACCCCCACATTTCCTACATATCTTCTAGATGGTATAATTTTAGTGGTATCAGTAAATCTATAAAGCTGTTCGTTTCCGATTATTACCCCTTTTGGCAATCCAGTATCGAGTGTTAAAGGAATATATTTATCATATTCAGGTATATTGCATATTATA
The DNA here is from genome assembly GCA_039176995.1 of Bacteroidota bacterium. Classification (GTDB taxonomy): domain Bacteria; phylum Bacteroidota; class Bacteroidia; order Chitinophagales; family Saprospiraceae; genus JAAUTG01. Next base: position 941 of record JBCDFY010000322.1, on the reverse strand, counting down.
GATAATTGATGTCCACCCTTATTTTCTCGAAGTTTAATTATTTTTTCATCTCCCGTTAGAGTGAGTTCATCTCTTGATGCAACAATATGGATAACTTCGTTTTCAAAGTCGATCTGCCAGACAAAGTGTCGCATCAGTTCTTTTCCGATGATTCCAGCGTATTTACTAACACAACCAAGCGATCCATTTTTTAAATTTAGTTGTTTAAATGCGACATCTTTGATCTCAATATCTCCAATTCTGATTTGTGGTGTTTTGACAATTTTTAAGATTTGTAAGGTTCGATTAATATCAACCTGTGGTATTCTGCCAATAGTTGTGAAATTCTTGGATAATTTCTGATTGAAAAAGGTACTACTTGCTCCAGTATCTAAAATAAATGGATATAGCGTCTGTGAATTATCAACTGAGATATTTATTAAAATATGTCCTGATTCAGATATCGTAAAAGGTATAGTAGAATGTGAAGTAATACTTGATTCATCGACAGTTATCGTTCGCATTTTACGAGATCCTATCTCTACGAATGCTACAATGGCGATCACTGTTATCACGACTAATAAGAAGAGAGAACCTATTACTTTTAGTATTAATTTCATAGTCATATTCGTTTAGTATAAAACTAAATCAATAAACATATTTAAAGATGGGCTTTTCTTAATTATTCCTCTCTTATTGCCTATATTACTACCTTTGTGATATTATACGCTTTGATAAAAAAGTAATCAAGTCATTTATTTCTTTTGAATTCCATTCATATTTTCCCATGTGCCAAAAATAGATTTCATTATTCTTGATAATATAAGTTGTTGGAATGGTTCTTTGAGGTACTCCCCATCCATTGGACAGGAAAAGGGGTTGAATAAGGTGAGAAAGCGCGTTAAAATTGGCATGATTCGGACGGTTATACGAAGTACAATTTTTTCTTGACTTATTGTGCT